>JBDRYS010000003.1 GCA_039803545.1 candidate division WOR-3 bacterium
GGTTAGCTACGTGTTACTCCGCCGTCCGCCGCTGACCTGCAGGTTGCCCCACAGGCCCGCTCGACTTGCATGGCTAAGACACGCCGCCAGCGTTAGCCCTGAGCCAGGATCAAACCCTCCATAGGAAACTATGTAAAGGTTCGATCCTATACTCGTACCAACTCTAACCTGCTACTCACCTGGTTGACAAAGAACACTACAACGTTTGTTAGTGTTATAAATATAATATAAGGGGAATAGACTGTCAAGTCCCTTTATAATATAAGTACTATGAAGGAAATCGGAGCCGATGTTAGACGGGATTTAATCGAGCTCGCAAATACGATATCAAAAACCAGTTATCCTAATTCCAATAAATTGAAAATCTTTTTTTACAACCTACTAACGCTCCAGGAAATAAGGGATCACTTACTCCAGCTCAAGGAAAGCTACACCGAGTTAACCGGATTGAACCTTGATGATTTTGAACCTATGGAAATGGAAAGAATTATGAAACCGCTCAGCAACGAATACTTTAGCTACCTCGAACAGAAGGGAATATCCGTAGATTTCTCAAACGAAAAGCTATTACTTTCCTTAGTTTATAAGAAAAATCCAAGAGGCATTGAAGCAAGATACACAAGGCTTTTAAATCTCGTCACCCATCTATTTAACACGCCTACCACCTATGTAGCGATAAGCTTAAACATTGATAAAAACAAGCTGAAAGCCAAAATTGGCGATGAATTTGAAAGATTGTCTGACTCACTAATAGAGAAATACTCGTGGAGAGACAAGCTGCTCAAGGCAATAAAATATTACCGAGACAATACAAAGCTCACAAATTTAGACGAAGCTTTGCTCAAAATTTTCGAAGGATTCTTAAAACTCACCAATACCATAGAACTTCTTGGCAAGAATTTAATTCCCATCGAAAAGAAAAGACAGATAATTAGAAATCTGAGTGAACCCATGGTAAATCTATCGGCAGGAATAATGCAATATAAAGACCTAAAAGAACGAGCAAATGTAGAAATTATCGAAATGATAACAGATTTAGTGAATATTCTATTCAACGTACTGGCCTCTTTTGGAAAATTTCTATCAAAGGAAGGTGAGAAAACAGTCATTTATGGCATAATAGAGGCCTTAACCCCTCTTTATGTTTTGGGAATTGAGACATCTAACACCACAGAGGGAAGGCAAGTTGAACTATTAAGAAACAAATTAGCAAAACTCCTCAAGGAAAGGCATAATTTAATAGATCGTGAGACCGTGGGTGAATCAGGGCAATTCCTTTACGAGGGAGAAAATTTCTGGAATTCATTGCTTATTGAGCGCGTTTTATGCAATAAAACACAGGAAATTTTTCAAATGCTTGGAATCCCGATAAAATTCCCAAAGACAGAGATTGATTACGAGAGCTTCTTTAAGCCCAATCAAGATGAAGAAATATACTAAGATTCCTGCTTTCTAAGCCACCGTAGAATATGGCAGACCTGAAATCTAATTTAGAAAGTTCTCTAAGGAAATGATTTTAGTAGCATTATGACCTGAATTTGGATTACCCTTTGCTTGATTGTACATAGGTCAAATTTTATAATTACCAACTACGGGGCGTAGCGCAGGTTGGTTAGCGCGCCTGCCTTGGGAGCAGGAGGTCGGTGGTTCGAGTCCACTCGCCCCGATTGGGGAGCGCCCGTAGCTCAACAGGATAGAGCAGCGGATTTCTAATCCGCTGGTTGGGGGTTCAAGTCCCTCCGGGCGCAAATATGGTGAGCGTAGCTCAATTGGCAGAGCGCCAGACTGTGGATCTGGTGGTTGGGGGTTCGAGTCCCCTCGCTCACCCCATTTTAAAAATCGGAAAACTTTATGTGTAGCATCCTTTTGTAACTTTTTGGAGTCAATCCGCTGTAATAGTGCTCCAAAATGCTTATAGATTTCCATGCAGAGTTCTTCTGAAGCAGTTCAATTAGTTATAATATAGTTCCAATACGGGATTGGAACGTAAAAATTGTCCCACCCCTCGATGGCTCAACCCGTTATAATATAGTTCTAAAACCCCTAAACAGAAAACTCCTTAAATTAATTGAGCTTGAACCTTCCCCAAAATCTCCCGTTAAACCTTCAGCCTTTAAACACTACTCAATTATCACGACCCTTTTCTTATTATATCCTTTGTCACTCTTGTAAATCAAATAGTAAACACCGCTTTTTAATTCGGATAGATCCATTACTCCATTGTGGACTTTTACCTTATCCATCAATCTACCATCAGCACTATAAAAACGCACCTCACTCAAGTTGTCATCAAACTTCAACAACTCTCCTCTTTTCACAAAAAGAGTATTAAATTTAGACGGGCCAAATTGTTCCCCTACGCTACTGTTTATACCAAATAGGGTTGCTAAAAAGTTTTTCTTGGTCATATAGGTTCCAGAGGTTCCAACACCTTCAACGCCAAATCCAAGGAAGATGATCTTGCTTCCCGATGGATGAACCCTGTAAACACCTGCTACCGAATCTGCATCAGAGCCGGTCAACGCCCTGTAATAAAGGATGGGAAGGGACCCTAAACCTGCAACAACCTCCATCACATCCTTTGAAGTTTGGTTTGAATAGGCACCAGCACCGCCAATAACCACTGAGTCATTTGTGCTGAAAACAGTTCCTGTTCCCTTGAGTTTTCTATCACCTGTATTAGCGGCAACGAAAGTCACGCCCAAATAATCCCTCAGGAAAGACGGATTAAGGGTGTCGAAACTTTCAGCAATATTTTGACCTGAAATTATAAGGTTTTTGCCATTGTTGATCGCACTTATAAACAGGTTGGCATCGGTGTTATCCGGCAGCCTTTGACCTGAAACGTAAAAAATTGTCCTGTAGTCGTTATACAGATAAGGTTTACCACTGTCAGCTTCTGAGAACCATTCGTAGGCAAAATTAAGAGAATCTATGAAAGGCTTCAGGTAATTTTTGAGACTATTATCGTAACTCCCATCCCATACAAGGATGGTATCGACGCCTATCTTTATCTGAATCGTATCAACTCTCGAAAGAATGCCATCCCAGGAATAATCCAGTACCAATTTTGCATACTGTGGATTATCGAAGTCACCAACTTGAACCTGTACCGGCACTTCAACGGTATCATTAACCGGAATAACCGAATAGTTAAACATTGTATCTAAAAGGCTCAGGTATTGACTAAGGGATCTAATTCTTAACACTACGTTATGGGCATCGGAGAAAGGCGCCACACTGGTTAATGCAAGATTTATAATGCCATTCTCGTTTCTTTCAAATCGTCTGTTATTATTCGCATCCGAAATACCTCTAAACATGGCCTGTAAATAACCGAAATTCACGGTTACCCGGGCTTTACCGGATTGCAAAACATTCCCTGCATTCAGTGTATAAGAGCCAAGATAATCAGGTATTTGATATATCGAATCCTGTTGAACAAAGGCAGCAACATAGTAGTATGGTGCCCTTATTAGTTGGGGAATAGAGAAAGAGAAGTTGAAGATTGCCGAGTCTCCACGCCCAAGGGCTAAGCTCGTACCCGAAGCATTAGGCCACATCCCTCTTACTACGTACCTCAATATGTTCATATTTTGCCAGTTGTAAAAGATGGAATCCTCAAGGATAGCCACCCTTAGCTTAAGTTGAGAAGGGATTGGAATGGAATTATCGGAGGTCATGAAAACTTTTACTCGCGCGTTAGCAACGAGGGTATTTGGGTTGAAACTCAAAATTTCGACCTTAATGGAACACGGAGCAACCTCTTGAAAGCTCTGACGGACGTAATTATCTAAAGGTGTAAAAACTCCATCCCACCCGCCGACAATGGCTTTGTTACCGGAGACAACAGTGGTAGGATAACCAGGAACATTGTAATAAGAGGCCCTTGTAACAGAATAAGAATGATAAAAGGGGTCCGAGGTACTGGGATGATACTTTATCACTGTAAGTGATTCACCATAAATAGATTCTAACTGCGTTATTGCCTGGGCTACATAGGGACAGTATGGACACCAAGTTGCGGTGAAATTCTCTATTAGCACATTCTTTCTGTGCGCATGGGCAAAACTCACAATTATTAACAATACTGCCATTAACTTTTTCATTCTTCCCTCTTGTTTACTAAAATTATAACAGCCAATGATAAAATTCAAAAGTTTTAAATATACTGGAATGGATCCTCACAAAAAGCGAGGAAGAAAAAAGAGAGTCGCCTTCCGGTTCTTTCGCAGGGGCGGAGGTAAATACTATTCAAGTTATCCACAATCCCAAATAGAACAAACAAAATTTCACTCCCAATTTATTGCAAAAGTAAAAATTCATAAACCGGTGGAATAGTCGCTTAACTATGTCTAATCCAAATCTTACAACTATTTAGCACTGCTTGCACATACAAAGCCAACCATCGCCTCCCAACCATTAACGTCTCAAAATTCAGAGGTAATGCCTCTTAAATTTAAACTCCAAAGATCTTCTACATTAGGTAATTCGAACGATTATTAAAACTGCTTATCAAAAGTTACACAATTGCAAAACTTTACCAGTTTATAAAACTTGTGATCTCGATAAATGCAAACCCCTTGGGTGTAAGAAAATAAATTTCTCCCTGTTCCCCCTGTGCCAGCGTCCCTTTGGGACGCTGGCACAGAAAAGGAAACAAAGGGTTAAAAGGCTACTTCAATAATCTTCAGCTTATTTATTACTACTCCCTTCGGGTTTTTCTTTCTTACATTTTACGAGGAAGCATCCGCAATACTTTTTGCCCCATGCACGGAGCGCTTCCTTTATATTATCCTTTGTTTTGTTGATCCACTTCATAAACACCCCCTAAAACTCCAGCTTTAATTTAACAGAAAAGCTTCTGCTTGTCATCTCATAACTTCCGCCATCCTTTCTCCATACTGCATCACCAAGGAAGAGGATCGAGAGATAATCCGTCAAATAGATGTAGCCGACATTTTTGAGATAGAGGGTCTGGTTTTGTCCGTCATCATTATGTTCAATGTAAGGCTTCAGGATAAACCTATCCTTTAAAACAGGCACTAAACCGAAGAGCTGGAATATTGAGCTTTTCCCCTGACCATATTTTAAACTCTGGAAATTCACGCCAAGATTTAAGAGATTGAAGGGCGAAACCTTGACCTTAAAGGTCACATTATCGCTGTTTTCACTAAGATATTTCCCCTTCATAAAGGAAATTCCTACATTGTTATAACTGGCTGGGGAATAAGATAAGGAAATCCCACCAAAGCTAAAATACCTGTCTTCATCCGGAATAAAAGTGAGGTAGTTCAATTTATCCCTCATATAGCTCAAGCTCACTCCAAAGGGACCCTTAGCACCATCTAAATTTGCATTTAAAAATCTCTCTATTAGGCTGTCATTGGAAAGGTCCCTTAACTCATCGAAGGAAAACCGGGGCTTAACAAAGGATGCCTTACCAAGGGGAATTCCATAACCACAGTCAAAGGAATATTCTCTTATATTTTCAAAATCAATCGGGCTGAAAGGCATTATGAAATTCTGATCAATCTGCAAGAAGGAGGCTGAAGCCTCCAACCCCTTAAATTCACTTCTTCTGTAGAACCTTACATAATATAAGTTTGATTTTTCATCAAACCTGCGAGAAACCTGGGATTGAAAGCCAAACCCCAACTTAGGCATTACAATACCACCAAAATCAAGGGAAGCCAAGGAATAAGAAGAGGGACTCCATACATAAAAGGTCCCCACATTAAATCCACGCACAGGTGAGAAGTTAACCTTTCCAAAGGAAAGGGTATCGTAATTTTCATCGTTCAAAAGAAAGACAATTCCATTGACCTTTTCCGTCTTTGTGTAAAACTTGGCTGCGAATTTGATGTCCTCAAAAGCCCTTGTCCAAACAAGCTGGTAAGGTAAAGAGTAGAGGTCTCTCCCTTCCATAAAGACTTCTCTTTTTTCTGGATAATAAATGGGCCTTCTTCTAAGAGAAATCTCCTTAACATCCGCTTCAATTTCAGAAAAATCTGGCTTCAACACAATATCAAAAAGGGTCGAAGCCCCCTTTTTGAATCTGAAAGCACCGCCGAAAGCCATGCGGTTAAAATTCAAAGAATCCTGCCTCTGCGACCAACCCCTCACATAGAAGCCCGACTTCAGTTGAAGGGCACTCCCGTAGTTGGATTCTGCCTGTAGATTTTCAAAGTTTATATTTATCCTATGCATATGGGAAAGAGATTGGAAAGAGCCTTCAGTGTTAGAAAACTGGAACTCCCCAGCTCCAGCGATAAATCTCCCCAACTTGATACCCCATTGGTTTTTGGTATAAGAAATGCCAGAAAGGGGTATTAAAATCAAAACATCATAACCATAATTGGTAATCTGAGCCCTGGCCTCCCATTTACCATCCCATTCTTCCACATTATCTCCACCTTCAGAAAGGATAAAATCCCTCTTAGTACCCGAAGGGTTAACCTGGAAACCATAAGCGGTATTTCCATTTCCAGCTGCGTCAAGAAAAACAAGGACATAGTCGTCGGCCATAATGTCTTCCTGGTCATCCTTTTTTACCGTTGAGGAAATCTTTGTCTTTTGGAAGTTTTTAAAGTAAATTGCAAAGGTGTTACCCCCAATAATTCCCACGTTGAAGAAAGTTGATTCAGCGGGAAAACTATCTAAATTGGGGTATACTTGGTAAAGCCTTTTATCAGGTTCTGGAAGAGATGCCCTTGAGACAAACTCTTCCACCGTTGGTGTATAGATGGGTTCTATGATGAGTTTTGCGATTAGCATTAACAAAATCATAAAGACCTCCTTTATGTTTGGTTTATGTATGATGGTTTCTCTAACTTTATAACCTCAAAGCCACTTAAGTCCACCTCCTGGGACGGTAACGCGACAATCAACCCCTTGCCTTCTGAATATTCCTTTATCAACCTCCAATAAAACTCCTTTGAATCATCATCGAGATTGGCAAGGGGTTCATCAAGTAAAATAAAATCCCTTTTACCCCTCGATAAAGCGATAAGTAATGAGAGTTTCTGCTTTTCCCCCGCTGAAAGCTGGCTAAACTTTAGATCGTCTCTTCCCTTTAAAACTTCATTTTTAGCTATTTCCACAAGCCCGTCCCTTGCGATAAGATCCAAATTATCCTTCAGGGAGGGCAAAAGCATTGGTGGATAAAAGGAAACAGCGAATCTTTGGAAATACTCAAACTTATCCAACTCTTTTAAATCGTATTTTCCATTGATTTTTATATCCCCTTCATCAGGTTCCAATATTCCCGTAATCACTTCAAGCAAGGTAGATTTTCCTGAACCATTAGGACCAATTATGGCATATTTTTTACCCTTTTTAAATTCAAAGGCAAAATTCGAGATAACTTCTTCATCTTCAAACTTTACGGCAATTGCCTCAAGGGAAATGGTTTCCAGTTCTCCTTCCAAGCTTTTTCCCCCTCTTTTTCCTTCCATTCCCTTAAACTCTTCAACCCTTTCTATGATACCCACAGTAGTTTGAATTTCGATAAAAATTTCAGAAAGGCTATCAATGGGAGAGGAAACATACCTCATAAGCTCCATAAAGGCTACCAATCCACCAACGGTAAGATGACCTCTAACTATTTCAATGGCACCAAGCAAAAAAACTCCAACAGGAAGAAAGTCGCTCAAAATACCGTAAAATCCTGAGTACATTCCACTCACTTCTGTCCTTTTCAATCTCAATCCTAAATAATCCCTCATCTTAGGTGCCAAAAGCCCTTTAACTTTCTCTAAAAGCCCCATGAAATTTATGAGCTTAAAACCCTTCAGCAGCTCAACGGCAGTTTCCCCAAAACGGGCTTTGTACTCTTGAAACTTCACAGAATAACCCCGAATAGCGTTTCCAAAAATCACATTTAAAAGATAGAAGACAGATGATAGCACCAACACAAAAAGTGTAAGTTTCCAGGAAAGTTTAAGGCAGACGATAAGGCCAAAAGCAAAGATCAGGAAAATCTTAATAGCGAAGGTCATCGTTGTGGTAAGGCTTTCCTCAAGTTCAGCGGGTTCATTAAAGACCCTTGAATAGAAGTAACCAGAGTCTTTACTCTTTATTGTTTTGTAGGGCAAGGAATAGTAAACATTAAGTAGTTCAGAAACCAGCATTTTGTAGATTCCATTCCTCAACTTTTGGTCAATTACCTTCGAAAAGTAAAGCGTAATTTCCCTCAGAATAACAACAACGGCAATCAAAATTGAATACAATCCTACGAGGCCAAGATTTCTCGAGGGTATAACGCGGTCTATGATTTCTTTGAAAATTAGAGGCACAGGCAGTTGTAATAAGGTTCCAATCAACAACAGGAGAAGAGAAAGGGCAAACAAACTCCCCTGGGAAAGGGTGTATTTTTTAAAATACTTTACAAAAAGTTTAAAATTATCCCATTGCAAGACTGTGCTCCTTCAAATCGTAGATAGTTTTTAGCAAGTTTTCAAGGTTGTACCTCCACATCTCACAGCGGTTCTTACCCGTTCTTAACTTGTAAAGGGGACAACCTCCTCCACATATGGGGAGAAACTTGCAGTTATAACACTCTTTGTCTAAGATTTTCAAATTTTCCCACTTAAGGACACTCCTGGAATCCTCCCTGTAATTATCCACATTTCCCACAGATTCCTTATCCCTTCCTACGAGATCAAAGCATTTTTTGATGGTCCCGTCGCCATCTATCAAATAATGAAAGGGTGTAATACCTGCGCAAAAAACGTAGGAAAGTTCCGGATAAACTTCGTAGGGAAAACCGTATTTATAAAGCAATGGAACAATCTTCTCAGCATAAACTTTGCCGTATTCCTCATCGGTAAATAGATTCTCACTGGAATCCATCTTGTCCTTTTCGCCTGTGACGGGTGAAAAATAGACCTCTAAATTATCCTTTTTAATAGACGCAAGGAGCTTTAAAAGCTCTTCAATGTAGTCTATGTTTAGTTTGTCAACATTTACCCGAATTCTAACGACAAACTGGTGAAAGGCTTCAATAACATTCTTCACATTCTCAAAGACCCTATCAAAAGTTCCGTTGCCATTCTTTAAAAATCGCCTTTTATCATGAATTTCGGGAGGTCCATCGAGGGTAATCTGAGCGGATTTCAAAGAGGCCTCTTCTATGAGCTCTCTTGCCGTTTCTACATCGAAGAGATAACCATTTGTAACAACATCTGAAGAAAATTTAAAACCAAAATCTTCACTCAAACTTTTAAAAAATCTGGCAAATTCAAGGAGTTCATCTTTAAAAAGGAGAGGCTCACCGCCATAAAAAGAGAGAGAAACCTCTTCAGGTTTAAAAAGCTCAATCCTCTCTTTGATAAATTTAAAAATCTTTCCTTTGAGCTCCTGCGTAATTTTCACAGTCTTGATTCCAGACTCAAAACAATAGTAACAGGCAAAATTACAGGCAGTAGTAGGAACAACAGTGAAAAGAAGCTTTCGAGAGTAATACCTGCTCATGAAGAAATTCCTCAAATAGTAACCCTTTTCGTCAAATTTATTATCAACGATAAAACCAGCGTCAAGGAATTCTTGTAACTTCTTCTCGTCGTCGACTTCAGGAAATTTTTTGTAAAACTCCTCATATTCTCTTTCCAGTAAAACAAAGTTTTTGGTCAAAATGTTGTAAAGCAAAAGTCCATCTTCATGCTGAATTTCAACGTTATAAAAATTTTTATGGTATCCCATTTCCACCTCCCTTTTATAGACCGGAAGGGAGGAGTTTTATGCTAAAAACTAAACTTCATCTTTTCTACATTGAACCAAAAAGCACCCGCAAATGGGTGGGATTATAGGTATTATAAGGTTCGAATTTTGTACATTGTTGTTAATTACCTTCATTTTTCACCTCCTACTGTTGCTCCTGATTCTTTGGCGCCCTTTCATCACAACGGGTCAGAAAGCACCCACAGAGAAAATCTATGATACTTTTTTGGAGTGTATCTTCTCTATTTATGTACCTCATCTTTACCTCCCTTGTTTTTTTTGGCTACCCTCCCTTCCGGCATACCCTAATAATTGCAAAGGGTATGCCAAAGGAAGGCAAAACTGTAAGTTATTGTAATTTAAGGGAATGAAAATTTGAACAATCTTTAAAGGTGTGAAAAAAAATTCACACTTGTAAAACGAGGATGTAAGTTATTAGACTTCTAATAATTATATTGCGCAAAAATTTTCAATGGTTTACGCAAATTTTCCTATAAAAAATGGGGCGACCTTACGGTCGCCCCATCAAAGAAGGGCAGCCTGCAGAATCACAGTTTCTTGTGGCAGAACCACCAATCGTAACAGGTATACTCTTTGAGCCTCTTTGCTGCTGTTTCAACATCGGATGCTGGTGGCACTATAACCTCATCACCAACCAGTTCATTATTTGGCCAGTTTGCTGGCATTGCTACGCCATTCTTATCAGAAATCTGTAAAGCCTTCACCATCCTCAGTATTTCATCCATATTCCTTCCCAGTTCCTGTGGGTAGTAAAGCATTGCGCGGAGGACACCGTTCGGGTCGATTATAAACACGGCTCTTACAGTATTTGTCCCCTTAGAAGGATGAATCATCCCTAAGAGCTCTGCAATCTGACCTCTATCATCAGCTATTATAGGGAATTTTATTTCAACGCCGAGTTTCTCTTTTATCCATTCAACCCATTTGATGTGAGAGAAAACCTGATCTATGGAGAGTCCAATTAGCTCAGTGTTGAGATTTTTGAATTCATCATACCTTTTCTGGAAGGCAACAAATTCTGTGGTACATACGGGTGTGAAATCAGCAGGATGGCTGAAGAGCACGACCCATTTGCCTTTATAGTCTTCGGGGAATTTTATTTCCCCATGGGTTGTTTTTGCGGTGAATGATGGCACCTTTTCACCTAAGAGTGGCAGCCCCATTTTAACCTCCTTGTTTTAAATACAACTTTGTAATCATTTAAATTTTATTCCTACCCGCTCGTTTTGTCAAGGGGTTACCTTTTAGAAAGAATAACTTGCATAATTTACGGGAATAATTCAATGAATTAACAATCTAAAAACTATTGCTTTTTCCCGCGTTAAAGTTCGCCTCAAAGGTCAATTTATCTATATTTAAGTTTAATTGAGCCTTGCCAATGAAGAAATTCGATGCCTCTAAGATATACCACGTGAAATTTCGACCCCTTTCCACTATAATAATATACAAGCTGGGGATGTAGCTCAGCTGGGAGAGCATCGGCTTTGCAAGCCGGGGGTCAGGGGTTCGAATCCCCTCATCTCCAGTTTAATTTTTTATGGACTTTACAATTTCCTTGGCTTTTTCTCTTGCGTTTTTATCGTATTCTTCGAGAACTTCAAGGCTTACATCTTGAACATTACTAAAGCTATCACAGGTTTTCATGACCACTTTTTCTATATCTAAAAAACCAATGTATCCTTTCAAAAAGGCTCCAACAGCTACATCATTCGCTGCATTCATTACACAAGGCATAACGCCGCCGGCCATTAGCATTTCATATGCCAGTTCTAAAAGTGGGAACCTTTTAAAATCAGGTTTATAAAATTCCAGTTCACCAATCTTAGTGAGGTCAAGGGATACGAAATCGCATTCCCATCTCTCTGGATAAGTAAGGGCATACTGAATGGGTATCCTCATATCAGGATAAGACATATGGGCTATAAAGGCGCCATCTCGTAACTTTAACATACCATGGACAATGGCTTGAGGGTGTATTAGCACTTTTATCCTTTGAGGAGGTACATCAAAAAGCCAATAAGCTTCTATGACCTCCAATCCTTTGTTCATAAGAGTCGCTGAATCCACCGTAATCTTTTTTCCCATTGTCCAGACTGGGTGGTCTAACACATCATCAATGGTTACCCTTCTCATTTCCTCCCGAGTAAAGGTCCTGAAGGGTCCACCAGAAGCAGTTAAGATCAACTCATCCACATCCTTTTTATACTTTTCAAAAAGTTGAAACAAAGCGGAATGTTCCGAATCAATAGGAATCAGTTCACCACTGGAACTAAGCCAGGTTTCTTTAACAATTTTTCCAAAAGAAACAAGGGTTTCTTTGTTCGCTAAAGCAACTCTTTTCCCACTTTTTAACCCATGAATGGTTGGATAAACGCCTACATTCCCTGCTGTGGCAACGACAATAATGTCCACATCATCCCGTTCTGAAACCTCTATTAACCCTTCCTTGCCATATAGAGTCGTTACTGGGGGAGACTGAACTTTTAAATCTCCCGTTATTACAGCGACTTTAGGGCTAAACTCATTTATTATCCAGAAGTATCCATTTAAATTTTCATGGACCGAAAAGGCCACAAGTTCAAACTTGTCTCTAAACTTAGATATAACTCTTAGGGTGTTGTGCCCTATACTACCCGTGGCCCCAAAGAGGGCTATTCTACTTCTTTTCATCAGATAGAAGCTTCAGAATGGACTTCTCGAACTCACTCTTTGAAGCAAACCCTACTTTAATATCACTAATGTAACCGTCTCTGTCTATGATAAAAGTGGTTGGTATGTATTGAAGCCGATAAATAGAGTTATAGCTTTCCAATATATCTCTCGTCGCCATAGCAACAGGGTAATTTATTTTATTTTTCTTGTAAAATTCTTTAACCGGATCCACACTTCTATCAACGGAAATACCAATTATCTCAATCTTCTTTCCATATTTCTTCTTTAATTCCACATACCCCGGAATTTCCTGTCTACACGGTGGGCACCAGGTAGCCCAAAAATCGAGGATTACAACTTTACCCTTTAACTCTGACAATGTGACTTTACTACCGTCAATGGTGGTGACAGTAAAATCAGGCGCTAACTTTTTCTGCTGAGCTGCAAGAATTCCAGCCAAGAGAAGGATCACTCCAATGCCCCTAAATTTCATACTGCCTCCTTTGAAGTGTTAAAAAGTTGTTTTATAATTTTAATGGGGATTAGAGAAATTGCAAAAGCTTTTAAAGCTATTTTTTATCTGTTATTTTTTAAATGCTGGATTACTTACAGCTCAGAAGTATAGGGGCGAAATCTTCCTACTACTCAGGGACCCTGCATCGGCGGCTGAGGGAAACTCTGGCGTCTCAACCCCCCAATCCCTTGGTGCGATGTTGCTAAATCCATCCTTAGTTAATCTCACAAATTCGGGAATCTACTTTTCCCATTTTGAAATTTTTAACGGATTGATAGCATCAGAAAACCTGAGCCTCAAACTCGATGTAGGAATTGGTTCATACAAAAATGGATTCAACATATTTTATCTACACTCAGACCCTATCGAGGTAACGAGGTTGAGAGATGAAAATCTGGGCGTAGTAGAGGGTAACATAGATGTTTCGGGGGCACACGTTTATAGGTTTTACCTCATCACCTGGATAACGGGGCAACAAATCAACAAAAACTCGTACTTCGGAACAGCAGTCAAACTATTCCGTGAAACCTTTTTCAACTACGTGGAAAACGGCGCTGGGGTTGACCTCGGTTATACAATCCTTTTGAAAGATTTAACCATAGGGATAAGCGCAAGGGATGTATTTTTCTCTGTTTTTAAAGGAAAAACTCTGGAACTTGCAAATCCTTCCTTTGGTTTGGGCTTGACAAAAACTTCTAACAACCTGAACTGGAGTATGGAGGCTGATTTTTTCACCGATGGTCCCTATCCTGGCGCAATAATAAATATAGGAAAATTAAGTATGGACTTTAAGTTCGGCGCAGAATATAGACCAGTAGAAAACTTCGCGGTGAGATTTGGATTCTACAGGGGATACCTAAGCGCCGGTGCAGGTTTAAAATGGAAAAAGTTTGCCATTGACTATTCCCTTTCCCCCAATCCCGAACTAAATACCACTCACAAAATAGGAGCAGGAATATGCTTCTAAGAAAAGTACTCCATCTTTCGACGATTTTCCTTCTATTATTTCTAAAATATCTTCACACGAACAATGATAAACACGTTGGCCTCATTTTAATGCTTTCTCTGAGCACCATTGCAATGTTACTGGAAATTGCAAGAAACCAAATACCTTCTTTTAAAAGCTTCTTTCTGAAAATTTTCTCGCCTTTGTTAAAAGAAGACGAAAAAAAAGGAAAACTCACAGGGGCATCCTTTTTAATTATCTCGATGACATTGAGCTACGCCATTTTCGAATTCAAGTATTTTTACTACGCTTCTCTTATCTCAATCCTTGTTGATGGAATAACACCTATTATAACCTTTATAGTTTTTAGAAAAAACAACAAAGACCATCATCATCTCCTCACCTTTTTGATTTCCGCAACAATCGTTGCTTTCATAGTAAATTCTGGCCTTCCATTGATTGTCAAGTTGACTACAAGTATTGTTGTTTCTATTATAGAATACATAAACCCACCCCCCGATGATAATTTTTACGCAGAATTTTTAGGGACCTTTATAATTTATTTACTGGCAAAGATTTTCGGCTAACAAAAGGAGGAGTAGGTATGAAGAAGCTTATAGCTTTATCAATTTTTGTCTCAATGCTATATGCCCAATCCGTCAGTGAAAAGCTACAACAGGCCAAAGTCCTTGAAGAAAGGAAAGATTTCGAAAATGCTCTATCCATTTATAAAGAGGTTTTAAACTCAAAGGAACTGGATAAGAACAAAAAATTTGAAGTTTACCTCAACATTGCGGACATAGAACTGGACAAGTTCGAAAGGCCAGACTCAGCCATTAAATACCTTCAGGCAGCAAGGAAAGATTTCACTGACGCTTATAGAAAAATGGACGAGGTGTTTTATAGACTCGGCCTCGCTTACGAGAAGCTTGGCGATTATCAGAACGCAGCCGAGGCATATCAAACCGTCGCCGTTAGATTTCAGAAGAGCAAATACCTCCCCGATGCCTTAGATGGCGTTGAGAGAGTTTTCAGAAAGAACTTCAAAGAGTATGTAGCCTTTATCGGTGATGAGCCTATTACAAGACTCGAACTGGAAAGGGAACTTGAAAACATCCCCCCCTTCGCAAGATCCCAATATGAAACAGAAGAAGGGAAGCAAAAACTTCTTAAGAATCTCATCCAGAAACATCTCCTGGTAAAAGAAGCAGAAAATAGAAAAATGTACCTCTCCTCTTCCTATCAAGAAGAAATGAAGAGGGCCCGTGAACAGGCTCTAATCAGGGCACTTTATCAGAATATTTCCCAGAACATTTCGGTAGACGAAAAGGAAATTAAGGAATATTACGAGAAAAATAAAGATTCAAAGTACAGAATTCCCGCATCGGTTACCTTCAGGGCAATTATTGTAAATTCTAAGGAAACCGCCGACACGGTCTATAGACTTCTCAAAAAAGGCATTGACTTCGACTCGGTGTTTAACAAGTACAATACTGACGAACAGCTCAAAGCTACATCGGGATTAAAGAAGGATGTGCCGGAAAACGGCAAACCTCAGGAGTTAGTAACTGCTGTCTTAAAGATGAAAAAGGGTGAAATAAGCAAGCCAATTAAATTAGAAAAGGAAAATAAATATGCTGTAATCAGAGTCGAGGAAGAGCCTAAAAAAGCGTCTTATAGAGATTTGGGCGAAGTAAAAGACGAAATCAGGCGGAATATCCAGGCGGAGAAGACCAAAAAGGCATGGGACAGCCTCATCGATAGCTTGTGGCAAAAGTACAATGTAAAGATCGTGAATGAAGCAAAACAAGAATAGGATTGTCAAAGCAACAGTAATCTACTTTAATGAAAGCCTTGGCTCCGGTATCGCAAAAGTAGAGGGTGCGGAAGAACGCATTCGTTTTACCTACAAAGAAATAGAAGGTTTAGAGGGATTCAAATTGCTTTTTGTAGGTGACAAAATTGAAATCCATTTTACGGAACACGGTAAAAGGGTGAGGAGAATAAGTGAGAGTTCGCTACGAACTGATTAAGAAAGAAAAACACACAGGCGCAAGGCTTGGATTGCTCCACACTCCCCAGGGGACCGTTGAATTACCCAATTTTATGCCCGTTGCAACCCAGGGGACCGTGAAGACGATGTCACCAAGAGATTTAGAAGAAATCGGGGTTCAAATCATCGTCTCCAATACCTATCACCTCCACATAAGGCCAGGTGAGGAACTAATCCAGAAAGCGGGTGGACTCCACAAGTTCATGGGCTTTAAAGGTGCAATTTTAACTGATTCCGGTGGTTACCAGATTTATAGTCTGGCAGATTTGAGAAAACTCGAAGAGGACAAGGTGGTTTTTAAGTCACATATTGATGGTTCCCTTATCACCTTTACACCTGAGAAGGTGGTTGAAATACAAGCTAAACTCGGCTCAGACATAGCAATGATCTTAGACTGGCCAACTCCTTATCCTTCAACCTATAAAGAGGCAAAATTTCATATGGATCTAACTACAAAATGGGCTGAGAGGGCAATCAAATATCGGAACTCATCCTACGAAGAGGTAAGTCTCTTTGGGATAATTCAAGGAGGTACATACGAAGATTTAAGAATTGAACATACAAAAATTCTTTCGGAGATGCCCTTTGATGGCTATGCCATTGGAGGATTAGCCCTTGGGGAACCAAAAGTAGAACGAGAAAAGGTACTCGAAAAGATATCACCCCATTTACCTGAAGATAAAGTAAGGTATTTAATGGGGGTAGGATACCCTGAAGATATCCTCTCAGCAGTAATGATGGGCGTCGACCTCTTCGATTGTGTCTTACCTACAAGAAATGCTCGAACTGGAACCGTCTTTACCTCCACCGGCGAGTTAACAATCCGAAATGCAACTTATAAAGAAGATTTTTCGCCACTGGATCCCGATTGTGATTGCTATACATGTAAAAACTTTACCAGAGCGTACATCAGACACCTTTTCAATGCAGGCGAAATCCTTGGACCAAGACTCGCAACCTACCACTCACTGTACTTCTTTATAGGCCTTATGAAAAAAATCAGGGAAGCAATTAGAGGAGATTACCTTCTCGACTTTAAAGAAGAATTTTTGAAAAAGTACAGTTCAGAAATTATAGACAAACCAGGATAACTCTTTCTCTCCGCCGTTGATTAGGTCAACAATCTCAAGGTTAACATAGTTAACAGGGTCGTTGATTACAATCGAATCGTCGATATCTCCTGAAGTGTAACCTTCCCTGTAAACATCGCCGTTCAAATAAACCTTATAAGAATAAACACTTACAGGTTCAACTTCAACTTTCAGTGGTGCAACACCTGGGTATATTTTATCTTTCAAATTTTCCCTCATCGTTACTGTAATTATCTGTGGAATCTCCTTATTAAGAGAAAGAAATATCCTTAAAGAGGCGCCAAGGGTAAAGGCAAAAACAAAAACCAAACTAAAAATGCCTGCATACCTTTGAAACTTCAATTTTCTTATACCCCTCTTAACTTTAACATCGAGCTGCGGAGGGGGAGATTTTCTTATTCTTTGAAAGACTTCAACCTCATTTCCCATGCGTAACACCCCCCGTTAAAACCTTTTTTAAACTCTTTTTTGCACTATTCAGCCGGGACTTTACAGTCCCTAAGGGTATGTTTAATAGCTTCGAAATTTCCTCATACTGAAAGCCTTCCATGTAGTAAAGGGTTAATATTTCCCTTTCCCAATCCTTTAGCTTTTGCAAAGCCCTTTCAACTTTAATTGTATCCTCTAAATCCATTTCTTCAATAGGACCAGGATCATCGTAATCATCCTCGCTTGCGATCTCCTCAAAATAAACAGGATTAAACTTCTTCTTTTTTCTAAAAAAGTCATTTAGATGATTAATTGCTATGCTCATTACCCACGTTTTCATAGAGCTTTCACCTTTAAACTTACCGAGATTTTTATAAATCTTGATGAAAATTTCCTGGGTAAGGTCAACAGCTTCATCATAATCATTGATTCTCCAAAAGACATAGTTAAAAACCATCTCCTTATATTCGTTATACACATCATCAAACCTAATTGCCATTTTTTAATTTGACGCAAAAAATTTTAAAAGTGTTCACATTATAAAACAAATCATGCCAATCAAGAAAACACGATCACTAAAACAAATAAAAAGGTTGCTAATGGCTCTCAAACCAAGTTCTGCCTTTGATACCAAATCTTGAAAATTTGTAAGAAAAAAAATATAATTTTCAAACCATGATAAAGTCAATTTTGGCTGGGTTGTATAAAGTAGGTCTGCAACTGTGGTATATTTACGAAGATGTGATAAGGGTGCAGGACGTGTTACCTGCCCATGTCATCTCCATTGGCAACATAACTACAGGGGGCTCAGGGAAAACCCCACTCACCCTTCATTTAGCGCAAAAACTTTCAACCTTGAAAAAAGTTGCGATACTTACGAGAGGATACAAAAGAAAAGGCAAAGGCATCTACATATTGAAAGAGGATTCCCCTTTAACAGGATGGGAGGAAGTTGGAGACGAGCCCTACCTTATGTGGAAAAAGTTAAAAGGAAGGATTCCGATAATCATTGGGAAGAATCGTTATGAAACTGGACAAATTGCGATAAAGCAGTTAGGCGCGGAAATTCTGCTTCTTGATGACGGATTCCAACACCTTTCTTTGGAACGGGATGTGGACGTCGTTTGTATTACCCAAAATACCATACTTAAAGGTGACTCTCTTCTCCCCAAAGGGAATTTAAGAGAAGAATTTTCAGCACTGAAAAGAGCCGACATACTTATTCTTAATATCAAATCCGAAATCTTAGACCACAAAGCACTCCAATTTCTGGAAACATATAAGAAACCGATCTTCATAATGAAATACGAACCTTTAAGATTCTTCAACTTCGAAGGGCAACAAATGTCACCAAACGCCCTCAAGGGCTTTGATGTAGCACTACTTTCAGGAATTGCCGATCCAGAAAGTTTTGTTAATACTATAGAAAAATTAGGGATTACCCCTAAGAAAGTTGTAACCGTTAGGGACCATTATACTTATCCGATGCCAAAACTAAGAACTCTCCTCAAAGAATTCGATTACGTAATTACAACTGAAAAAGATCTCATTAAATATCCATCTTTTAAAAATCTGCTTGCCCTCGAGATTCAGGTAAAAATCGAAAAGGAAGAGGAGCTTTTAAAGCTATTATAACTTCATCTTCACCCAGGGTACAATACCCATACCCGTGCACAGAATCAGAGGGAAAAAAGCAGCAATAAATTCATTCATCTTACCCGCTTGTCCAGATACCTTGAAAAACTGTATCAAAGCCCAGAAAAAAAAGGAAACTATTAAAGCCAGGCCAAAAGAATAGGTCTTACCCCTTGCCTTTATCGATATAGCCAAAGGTAATGAAAAGAAGGCAAAAATGAACACTGTCAAAGGAAAAGAGAACCTGTAAAGAAGTTCGACCATTTCTTCTTTATAGGGTAATCTCATTCTCTTCTTATAGGAGACAAGTTTTAAAAGTTGCCGCGCACTCATCTCTTCAATTTCTGTTTTCTTTCTTATGACCTCAAAGGGAGATACTCCGCAGGTCAAGACTTTTCTCTGAAAGGACACAATAGAATCCTTTTCGGGCCTGATGTACCTCTCTTTTACGTTAAAAAGTTCATAAGTCCTTTCAATAATCAGGCAAGAATCGGCGTCTATCCTTACCACTGGCTCGTTTTTATTCAATACCATAATAATAACGCCAAGTCCCTTTCTCTCCCTACCGCTTAGTCTTGAAAAGTAAAACAATGTATCATTGCTCATAAAACTAAAATCAGAAACCACCGGATAATAGAAAAAGTACTCACTCTTCTCTATGTTTGCCTTTCTAACCCTCGTAGAGTTTTGGAGACCCGGAAAGGCAAAAAACTCTCCGTTTAAAAAAACTAAAATCGATAGCACAAAAGAAAGAAGCAAAGTCTTCAAAATGAGGAGACGAAGGTCGATACCTGAAATTCTCACGAGCAAGAGTTCATTCTTATAAGCACTTTGCTGGAAAAGGAAGAAAGAAGCGATTAAAAAAGTGAAAGGGGCCATTAAGTTTAAAAGAAAGGGGATCTGGAAAAAATAAAACTTTAAAATATCGGTAACCCTTGCTTTATTGGCAATGAAATACCCCAACCGCTCAAAAAAATTTACGATAATAAAAATGGCAACAGAAGCAACTAAAAAGACAATAAAATACCTTAATAGTTCTTCAAAATAATACTTGTCAATTTTTTTCATTAAAAACAGCTATTTGATGGTGTATGAGGTCGAAATCACATAGGTTGTACCGAGTTCCCTTGAAGAACCGAAGGAAAAATCAACTCCATAGGTATCAGTCTTTAAAGAAAGCCCTAAACGAATTTCTCTCTCTAAAACCGCAACTCTAAGACCAAAACCTTCCGTAAACCACAGTTCAGAACCCAATCTGTAAGTAGTTTTCTCCGGCGTTCGTTCAATTCCCATCATCCAGGTGACAGGCTCAGGCAAATTGAAGGAAGTGAAAAACAAAAGCTCATCGGAAGACTTTTCACTCCTCTCATAAAAACCTAAGGAGGATCTAAGGACGTTAAGATGCATCAAAGAAAGTTTGAAGATACTGACTTTAGCAAATAAGCCATAATCTAATGAAAAAGAAGATGTTGTAATGTTATCCTCGATATTTTTCAGATATTTGACACGAGAGTTAACTCCTATACCCCAATTCCTTTGTTTAAATCCAGCTCCTACAAGGAATGTATAATCTGAGTAGACGTCTTTTATCCCGCTTTTCAGGACGCCCAGCGCTAAGCCAACCCTTGAGATTTTCGTAGAAGCAGAAAGATGAAAATCGGTTAATTCCGAAGCAAAGTAATTCTGTCTAACACCAAGAACGCCAGAAAATTTAGAGTCAGGAATCATAGAGGGGTTTATAAACACAGCATCAGACCTAATAGAAGAAGGGTTATAAAGCCCACCAAGGGCATAAGTCTGAGCTGACACTCCACTTAAGTAACTGACTATTAATATCGCTATGTTCATCATAGGAAAATTTTAAATTAAACGGTATCTTTTTGCAAAATTAAATCAACTTTTTCGGAACGCGCCGTCCTCAAAGTTAGAATCAATTGTAGACACCTTATATGGATTCTTGTAAACCAATCCGCCTTTTTCGTTTTTAAAGGTACTCACACCCACAATCTTTAATCTTGAGATGTTATCAGCGACTTCAATTCCAGCGCCTTTATGTTCTGAAATTACCGAATGATAAATTTCGACAAGATAGGAATGAGAAAGTTTTATGCCCCCACCATTTATTCCTTTGGAAATTTTGGAATTCTTGATAATACCCCGAGAATTTTCTAAAACTATCTGGAAACCATTCTTGTGAACTTCGTTATTCTCCGTAATTTCACAGCCGGAAATCTTCACTTCAGAGCCGTCCTTCGCAATTATTCCATAAGCCTTGTTCCTGTAAATTTTCGTATTATCCAACTCAACAACCGCTCCGTCATCAGCCTTCACGCCATCCCCCGATACACTTTCGTATATTTCACACCCCCTTGTTAGACAATTCGATGAAGTAACGGACAATTGCGCTGCACTGGAATTCATCGCATTCGAATAAATTTGACATTCTTTAATCTTGATGCCCGAATACCAGGCAAGGTTGATTCCCTCGTCCCTGTGACCAAATATCTTACAATTCTCAAGCTCAACGTAGGATTTCAATATCCCAATACCTATATTCTCCTTCCCATCGTGAATTATAGAATCCTTTATAATTGCATAGGAAGACCCTATCCAGACCTGTGCGTAACTTTCATTGTCACTTCCGTTGTTTGATATTTCGCCACCCAAAAATCTTAACTCTGAATTGTAATAAACCTCGATTCCATGATGTGGATTTTGCGAAACAACGGTGTTTTCCATCTCAGCGTAAGAGAATTCTACAATAGAAATGCCGGTATTGTTAATGCCAGAAGTAACCTTAGAGGAGTTTAATATTAGCTTAGAATTTTCTACTTTGATCTGGGCAAAATCCTTATTTTCTTGCCCGTTGTTGGCAACCTCGCAAGCTTTCAAATCAGCTATAGAATTAGATAGTACATAGATTCCAAAATTTTCATTTTTAGTCACACTGCATTCAACCATCTGCACAAATGACCTTTCTATAACCATTCCTGAAACTCTCGAGCCATTGGTCACCGTTGTCCTTTCAAATTTCCCGCGGCTTGAAGTAATAAGAATTTGTGGGAACATCCCATCTTTTCCGAGGTTCTCGGAAATGTAGCAATCGCTTACGTTAAAACTGGTATTGGAACTGAACCATACTCCCAAGGAATAGTTGCCACTGATCCTCGACTTATTGATTTCTACAACGGAAATATCGGTTGCATAAACACCCGCTGCATTAACCGAACCATCAATTTCCGAATCACTGAGCTTTAAAACCGTTGATCTGACCTCAATCTGTGCTTCACCCTCCGAACCCTTGTTATTGGAATAAATCCTGGAATTTTTCACAACCACGTTAGAATTTGCTTCTGCGAATAGAGCCCTTCTGAAATGGTTATGTATTGAAACGTTCTCAAAGGTAACATTGGAATTTCGTATATATATACCGTCGTTTTTAACTCCATCATAAATATTAGAATTTTCAACCTTTAGAACAGCTGAAGAGGCCCAGATCTGAGGAGCGTGAAAATTTTCATTTCCGTTGTGGTAAATGGCACAATCGGAAAGGAGTGCTTCCGAAGCGGACTTCAAGGTAAGTGCATTAAAGAAATGCCTGTAAATTTGAGAGCTAATAAGTTCAACCCTTGAACCCTCATCCAGAACCACACCGCTATTATTAATACCACCATGAATCTTCAAATTTTTCAGATAACCCCTCGATGATATAAAAACCATTTGTGGATTATCCTCATCTTCATTTCCATTCCTTGCAATTTCGCCGTTCCTGAGAAGGATCTCAGAATCGTCTTTTACCTCAATTCCATTGTAGTAATGGCCAGTAACCTTCAAATCTTCACACTCTAAGGAGGACTTATCCTCAATGGAAATACCGGAATTATTAATCCCATTTAGTACCCTGCAGTTTTTCAGGTTGGCTTTAGAAGAAACCAGCTTCAATTGAGGATAATTATCTTCACTATTTCCATTCTCTACAAGCCTGCTGTTACTCATCTGTAAGAAACCGCCGGCATCGATAAAGATTCCATAATAGTAATTCCCGCTTATCACGACCTTATCAATGTTTAATTCTGAATTGTCCGCCCATATGCCTGAACCATTTCCTTTGTCTATCTTGCAATTTTTCAGCAATACCCTACACCCTTTAAAACGCATCTGAGGACTAAAAATGTCAATTCCATTTTCTTGAAAGTCGGAATTTTGCAATCTTAATTCGGAATTCTCCGCATGAATCCCAATGTACTTGCAGCCAGTTAGTTTTGATTTGGATACAAGTACTTTAGACGTTTGGACCTTTAACCCCGCACCATGAATTTCTACCTTACTTAGCTCCAAAGAGCTCTCAACGGCATATATAAGACCTATTGTTCTTTCTGGTTCCTTAGTATACTTAAAACTCAGATTCTCTAGGATTAGTTCTGACTTAACTACTTCAAAGGCAGGCAAAATTTCTGAATAGACTGTGGCTTGTTGAAGTCCGCTGAAAATCAATTTTTTACCCTGTACGGTAATAGGCCTTTCAATCTCAACATCACCGGATATTTCTATTGCCAACTCATCGCCTTCTTCAAGATATGTTTCTAAGAAGTCCGCAAAGGAAATAGAGCCGTCATAAGTGTAAATACTTGTAGCACCGCCCTTTATAACGGTAGCCTTCGCCAATCCTTCTTTTACTTCTACATGATGGCCTTCCTGCAGCCGCGCCTTTCTTTTCATTCTTCTTAAAGATGGATCCTCTTCTATCACCCTTATCAGCCTGTAGAGGGTATTAACGGCCCATACAGCGAGCTCTTCTTTTATTCCCGTACCCTCTGCAAACCCCTTACCTATCAAGTTCAAGTCTTCTTCCGTTAAGGAACCCGAATCTCTAAGCGTAACGGGAACCTTCTCTTCTATGGCTGAAGATAAGGCATAAACCCTCGACCGTTCAACGTTAGAATACCCTGACATTTCCTCCTTTATGAGCGATGGATTTTCAAATATTAATTCACCATGGGCCTTATAAAGTTCCAGAAGGATGTCAAAATACAAATCCATTATTTGCCTCCCTTTGTCTAAATATTATATTGTTTAAACAAATGCTATTCAACCACGGTGCACAAATGTTAGCAACTTAAATTCTTAGCTGGGCAAAAATCCACAAGGTTTGATTATACAAATCTGCCAAATTACAATCTAAAGCAATGAAATTCACCTTAGTTATTTTCATTATAAGCCAAAGCGTGTTAGATGTGGGAATAAAATACCTGCAAAACAAGGATTATGAGAAGGCGTACCAAATCTTCCAGCAAATCGTAACAGTCTCAAAAGACACCCCCGAGGGTAAATGGGCAAAATATTATCTAAGTGTTTCTTTGCTCTACCTTGGAGATACGCTATCTGCCATCGGAAACTTGACGACACTCTGGAAGGAAAACTATGAAGATTCTTTAGCCTACCTTACTTATAAAAAACTAACGGAACTCTCCACCAACAGAAACGATTCATTGAAATGGACTATAGAACTTTTGCAATACTTTCCCCTCTTCGGAAAGAGAAAAGAGTTAATCGAGAGTACAGTATCAGATAATTTGAATGACTCCTTAAGGATTATTTTAAGGAAAATTCTCGCCTCCGATTACAAAAGCAAAAGATATTTGTATAGCTTCGGAACTGACCTTCTCTCGCAGGAGCCAGGTAAATCATTGATTATCGCAGAACGCGAAGGCTTTCCTTTCTTGAAAATAAAGGCCCTCATAAAATCTGGGGAATACCTGCAGGCATACGTAAATCTCCTAAAAAACAATCCTGATAAGAAAATTCCCCAGGAAGCAATTACCTTTGTGCGAAAAAGTGGAAATTCTACAAGGCTTATCGGCATTCTATACCCACTTGACCCTGAAGACGAAAAAACATCCTTTGAATTTGCAAGGATTTTGGAAGAAAAAGGATTAAGTACTTCAAAATTTAAAAAGGCCCTGAAAAATCCTCTATACACAGCTTATTTCAACTTAAAAAACCTTACCTTGCCCGACCTTCAACAACTCGAGAATTTTGAAAGTTCAAACCTGAAAAACTATCTTCTGGCAAAAGGATATTTGAAAGAAGGATATTTATTGAAATCACTTCAGCTGGCTTTCCTCCTTCCAGATTCTGCAGAATACAATAGGTTCAAATTGGAGCTCGTCGACACTCTCATCTCACGGGGAATATTTACAAAAGAGATGTTGGATCTCCTCAGTCAAATTGAATACTATTACCCTATAACGGAAAGGGACGAAAGAATGCTGGTTATAAGCAAAGCATTAAAAACAGAATGGAAAGATATAGCGGGAAAACTTGAAGCAAATGATGCAACAATAAAGCATAAAATCCCAATTAATCTCGATAACGCTTCAATGCCTGATACCGAGGTTATTAAAATACTTTATGAAAACTTTGACTTTGACGGAGTGATTCGATTTTCGAGTGGCAAGACACTACCAAGCAGCATGAGACACTACATTGCCAGTGCCTTAATAGAAAAAGGGGTCTACGATGAGGCTGTTAACCTTTTGGAAAGTGAAAAGGAATCATTTCCCACGCTCTACCTTAAGGCTTTGACAAAAATCAAGGATCCTTCACCCTACCTAAATGATCTTCCCAAAAAACTTAAAAACACGGATGCATATTACCTCTACCACATCGCCGTTAAGACAAAAAACAGTTCTCTACTAGACAATTACAACACCCCTTATTTCAATTTTTACCGCGCCATCCTAAAAAACAATGTTGATTCCGCTCTCCAATTTGTAGATGTCAACGATGTTCGAATGCTACTCGAGCTTTCAAAACTCCTTTTTAATGAGGGACAATATGAAAAAATCGTTTGGCTAACTCAAAATGTCAATCCTCTTTATCCAGTAGAAGCCCAAATTTACAAAATCAGGCTTAAGGCATTGTTTTCCCTGGGAGAGTATAACGAGTTAATAAAGGAATACGAAAATTTCAGTGAGCTGATTGGCGATGAAGAACTTTCAACCCTCGCCGCACTTTCCGCATCGAAGTTAAACAATCCCGATTTAGCCTTTCTTTTTGCACTTCGTTCTGACAACAACGAAAATAAAAAATTGCTCTCACGGCTCTTTCTTTACAATGGCTTTGCAGAGGAAGTTGATACACAATACCTGGAAGGCAAAGACCTTCTCTATTACAACCTTGTAAAAAAAGATGAAAGGCGCCTCTTGGATTTTCCACCTAAGGACTCAGAAGAGGCGTGGATAAAGCTAAAATACTTAGCAGAAATCTCTAAAATGGCCCTTGTGGACTCCCTATTCCAGATATACGCATCTAACTACAACTTCACTGATGATGCCAGATTGATCCTGAAAAGCTATTCACTACTGGCAAAAAACGAAATAGACAGCCTCCTCCAGATTTTAAATTCAAATAATATCCAAGATCCAGAAATTCTTTATCTGACGGGTGTCAAACTCATACAGGCAGGAAGAGTTGATGAAGCGTCAAATTTATTTAAATCTGCTTGCGATTTTGCAGAAGACTCCCTAAAACATGAAATTTACTTTCGTCTTGGGAACATAGAAGCCACAAAGGGAAATTTCAACTCCGCTCTCTTTTACTATACTAAAGCCTTAAATTTCGAGAGGAAATACAGAAAAGAGATCTACTACAACCTTTCGATCTCTTTTAAAAACACAGGACAGCTTGACTCTGCCTTTGCTTATCTCGAAAAGCTCATTAATGAATACCCAGATGATGAGATCAGTATCGAAGCATCAATAAATCTCGGATTTCAACTGGTCGATAAGCAGGTGAATCCAGATAAAGCGATAAAAGTCCTCGAAGGGATTATCGGAGTCGGAACAAAAACTCAGGACTGCGAAGCCCTTTACTGGCTTTCCAGGGCTTATATGCTTACTCAAGATCTCAAAATGGCTTTAGCAACCCTAAAGAGAATCTATACGTATTACAATGAATTTCCCGACTGGCGCGATACCGCTAAGCTGGATGCAGCAAAAATACTTATCTACTTCAATTATAGAGATATGGCCAAAAACTTATACAACGACATAATAAAAACCCGAGGGCAAAACGACCCATTATCCCAAGAAGCACTGAACCAAATAGAGTTCTTTAAACTTTAAAGTTTTTCTTCTTGGACCCTGAAAGGGGTTTTGGGAAAGGTATAATTGCAGAACGCACATTTGTAGGGTGGTTTAGCTTGTGGATAAGAAAACCTTTTTCCACAGGATGGGCATTCAATTTCAATAAAAACTCCTTGAACTTCAGGGATCCTCTTCATCGAAGAACGGCATATAGGACAAAAACGCGGTTCATCCTCAGATATTATTATGTAGCCACAAGATTTACACTCAAAAAAGCTACTCATCGCCGAAGAAGCACTTCACTTCGTACTCAAAGGATTCCTGCGAATCGGAGGCATGGACTGCATTAACCCTTACATTCGTTCCATATTTGTGTCTTATGGTGGCCGGTTCTGCCTTTGAGGGATCCGTTGCCCCGACAAGTTTTCTTAAATCCTCAATAGCATTCTCCTTTTCAAGCAGTAAACCAATTACCGGTCCTGAAATCATAAATTCCACAAGTCCCTCGAAAAACTCCTTCCCGCGGTGAACCGCATAAAACTTCTCCGCCTCCTCTCTTGTCCATCGTTTCATACGGATATTTAAAATATTAAATCCCGCCTTTTCTACCATAGAAATTATCTCTCCAACCACCTTTTTCTGCAGTGCATCGGGTTTAAGAAGCAAAAAGGTCTTATTCAAGGGAATAACCCTCCATCAAGGCCTTCTTGTTAAGGTCATGGTATTTCTTAACCCTTCTATCAACGGCTTTGTAAAGAGATTCCAGTTTTACGATGTCAAATTTTTTAGCAAGAAACCCGAGAACGAACATATTCAAAACAAGAGGGGTACCTATCTTGTTTCTGACAATTTCGGTAAAGGGGTAAGCGATAACCTCAGGGCCATCAATGGTGGACAGATCTTTGACATTAAAGGTATCAACAATTACTGTTCCCCCTTTCTTTACAAGCTTAATAAATTTGTTATAAGCGTCCTGACTCAAAGTAACAAGGACATCGGGATGTTGAACTTTGGGGTAGGAGATCGGTTTCTTAGAAATAATCACATCCGATCGAGAAGTGCCAAGCCTTGCCTCAGGACCGTATTCAACCGTCTGAACGATTTCTAAATTTTCCTCAATTCCCGCCGCATCGGCGAGAACCAATCCTGCAAGGATAAGACCTTGGCCACCCGAACCTGCCAAGGTTATTTCGATCTTATCTCTGTCCATTTTCCCCTCAAAATCGTTAAATAACTTTTGTTCTTATTTTCTGCAATAACCCCTATAGGTATAAAGGCACCTTCCTTCGGCTCCGTTCCAACCATATAGGTTATTTTTTTGTACCAATCTAAGGTTTTAAAGGGGTCGGCTTCCAGGTTCAGCCTACCGTAATAGGTTGGGCAAGGGCTTAAAACCTCAACCAGTGCAAAACCCTCGACCTGCATAGCCTTCTCTAAGAGCTTCTCAAGGAGAGGTATATGATAAACGGTAGCACGGGCGACAAAATTGGCACCGGCTGCCTTTGCTACTTCGCATCCATCAAAGGAGGGTTCCATATTTCCGTACGGAGTTGTTGTGGTATAGGCATTGAGCGGGGTAGTTGGAGAGGCCTGTCCACCCGTCATACCGTAGTTGTAGTTATTAACCACAATAGCGAGTAGATCCACGTTGCGCTTTGCAGCGTGAAGGAAGTGATTACCTCCAATCGCATAGGCGTCACCGTCACCCATTACCACGATTACTTTAAGGTCTGGTTTAGCAAGCTTTAGACCTGTGGCAAAGGCAAGGGCTCTTCCGTGTGTTGTGTGTAGGGTATTGAAATCTGCATATCCAGGCATCCTACCAGTACATCCAATCCCGGAGATCATTGAAACTCTGTCTTTATCAAGGCCAAGCTTGTTAACCACTTTCAAGAGTGCCTGAAATACCATACCTATACCGCAGCCAGGACACCAGACCGAAGGCATATGGTCTAATCTCAAATAATTACTCATTGGATGGGTGTCACTCTTCACACCTCTGTCTGTAACCCAGATGGCAAAATCAGGACAGTGATTCTCGCACTGTTTGCAGTTTATGCAGGCATCTTCATTGACGACTACGGGGAATCCCGCGGAATCAAAGTCAAGAACCTCTTTGGGGCATATATTTACACATATGCCACACCGCTTACAGTAACTCTTGTTTATATGAACGGAATACAATTTTTTCTCCATAAGGTTGTAAATAAGGATAAAACCGCCCTTATGGCTTGTCAAGGAATGATGCTGGATTTATAATTTTACCATGAATGAAAATAGGGTTACGGAATTGAGTAAAGATTTGCTCCAGCGGATTCTTAACGAATTTTCAAAGAGAATAGTTGGGCAAAAGGATGTTATTGAACAAATTCTCATCGCTCTTTTCTCTCAGGGCCATGTGATTGTATTAGGACTACCAGGCCTTGCAAAGACCTTGATCGTCAAAACCCTGGCCGAGCTTCTTGATATTCAATTCTCGAGAATCCAATTTACCCCAGACCTGATGCCATCCGATATAACGGGAAGCGAAATCCTTGAAGAAGATCCCGTTACAGGCAAAAAATATTTCAAATTCGTTAAAGGTCCTGTTTTTGCCAACATCATTTTAGCCGATGAAATCAACAGAACACCCCCTAAAACCCAGTCCGCACTCCTTGAAGCAATGCAAGAACTCAAAATCACGGTTTCAGGGAAAACCTACTTTCTTGAGAAGCCCTTTTTTGTTGTTGCAACACAAAACCCAATTGAGCAGGAGGGTACCTATCCGCTTCCCGAAGCATTGCTCGATAGGTTCATGATGGAGGTCAGGATTAATTATCCATCAAGGAAAGAAGAAATCGAGATTGTTAAAGAAACCACAGGGCCTGAGGATATAACAATTAACAAAGTTTTGTCCCGTGAAGAGATATTAGAAATTCAGAAGCTTATAAGAGAAATTCCAGCTCCAGACCACGTGGTAGAGTATGCAGTGGACCTCGTTAGGAAGACCAGGCCCTTAGAAAAAGATGCCCCGGAGGTAGTAAAGGAATATGTTCTTTATGGGGCAAGTCCCCGTGCCTCCCAATCGTTAATACTCGGAAGTAAAGCAAGGGCCTTTTTGAGAGGCACAATCATACCCACCACCCAGGATGTAAAAAGTCTGGCACTACCGGTCTTGAGGCACAGGATAATCCGTTCCTTTAAAGCAGAAGTCGACAACGTGAATGTTGAGGATATTATAAACTCGCTATTATGACAATCAGGGAAAAATTAGAGGAAAGAGAGTATCAGATTCTTCATCCTAAGGCTAAAAAATCAAGGGAAAGTAAGAGGGCAAAAAAGGAGGAGCCCTGTCCCATAAGGACTGAATTCCAAAGGGACAGGGACAGGATAATTCATTCAAAGGCCTTCCGCCGATTAAAACACAAGACCCAGGTATTTATACAACCTGAGGGGGACCATTTTAGAACACGCCTCACCCATACCCTCGAAGTCTCCCAGATTGCAAGGACCATAGCAAGAGCACTCTTTTTAAACGAAGACCTCACAGAAGCCATCAGCTTAGGTCACGATCTTGGCCATACCCCCTTTGGCCATCAGGGGGAGTATGCCTTAAACGAGTTAATGAAGGAATTTGGGGGATTCAGACACCCCGAGCAGGGGGTAAGGGTCGTCGAAATTCTTGAAAAAGAAGGTAGGGGACTAAATCTTACAGAAGAGGTAAAAGAAGGCATTGCAAAACACTCCAAAGGATTCGGGAAAATCATAAGCACAAAAGCATTTTCTTCTACGCTGGAAGGTCAGATAGTAAGGGTTTCCGACATAATTTCCTATGTAAACCACGACCTTGATGATGCAATAAGGGCAAAAATCTTAAGAAGTGAAGAAATTCCAAAGGAGTTCATTGAGTATTTTGGTGATACAAGTTCAAAGAGAATCAGCTTTATGGTGCAAGATGTGATAGCTTCGACAATCAAGAACAACTACGAATTCATATCCATGTCCCAAGAGACCGAAAATATGCTGGAAAAATTGAGAGATTTCCTTAAAAACAGGGTCTATTTCTCGCCCCTCGTCTTATTAGAGTCTGATAAGGCAAAACATGTCATAGAATTTCTCTTTAACTATTTCGTGAAGCATTACAAAGAAATTCCCTTTTACGAAAGCGTCAAGAAAGTAATTAAAGATTACCCACCCCAGAGGGCGGCTTGCGATTACATTTCAGGGATGACAGACCGATTTGCTCTCCTTGTTTTTGAAGAAAAATTCATTCCCAAAGCCTGGAGTATGTTTTAGAACCTATCTGAACTCTCAAAATGAGGATCTCAAAAGAAGAATTAAAGAGACGTGTGGTAAAGGCCTATTCAATCCTTAAAAGCTGTACCCTCTGCCCCAGAAAATGTAGGGTAAACAGGCTAAAAAATGAAATGGGCCTTTGCAGGACAGGAAATAAAGCCATTGTTTCCTCTTTCGGCTTACATTTTGGTGAAGAAAGGGTTTTAGTGGGAGGCAGAGGCTCAGGCACTATCTTCTTTGCTGGTTGTTCTCTTCGGTGCGTTTTCTGTCAAAACTATACAATAAGTCAATATGTTGAAGGAACGCCAATTTCTAATTTAAATTTGGCAAAAATCTTCCTCCTCCTTCAACGGCAAGGGGCAATAAATATTAACCTGGTTACACCTTCCCATGTGGTACCTATGATCCTCGAAGCCCTCTACTTAGTCTACGACGATATCAAAATACCAATCCTTTACAACTCCAGTGGATATGATTCCGTTGAAACACTCAAGCTTCTTGACGGGGTTATAGATATCTACATGCCGGATTTCAAGTACGGCGATAATGAAAAGGCCTTCAGATACTCAGGGGTTAAAGACTACTTCGATGTTGCAAAGGAGGCCATAAAAGAGATGCAGAGGCAAGTCGGAGACTTAGTTATCGAAAAAGGTATTGCGAAAAGAGGCCTGCTTATCCGCCATTTAGTACTACCCCAAGGGCTTGCTGATTCTAAAAAGGTCCTTGACACAATAAAAAACGAGATCTCAAGTAATGCGTACGTGAACGTGATGGACCAATATTATCCAACTTTCAGAGCCTATGAGTTCCCTGAACTCTCCCGGAGACTAACCTCCAATGAATACGATGAAGTGAGAAATTACGCGATTTCCCTTGGATTAAGGCTCGCCGAATAATACCTATAAATTTAAGCCTTTTTAACGGCGCAAGAATTGATTATCTCAAAGACCATCGTTATAATTATAATCAGGGAGGTTACGATGAAGAAGTTTGTCGCCTTCATAGTGGGAATCGGAATTGGGGCTGTCCTGGTTAGCCTTTTATCTCCAGCACCGGGAAAAGAAATCAGGAAGAAGATAAAAGTAACCCTGAAAAAGCCGGACGTGCGCGAAAAGATAGCAAAGATCAAGGATATTTACTCAAAATTTCAGGTAGACTGATTTATGCTCTTCAAGAAGAAGAAAGAGTTAGAAGCCTCAAAAAAAGAGATCCCCGAAGGTCTTTTTGTTAAATGCGAAAATTGTGGGGAAATGCTTTACAAAGCCGTTCTAGAGAAGAACTTCCTCGTATGTCCTAAATGTGGCTACCATTTCCGTGCGAATGTCGAGGTTTACAAAAAACTCCTTCTCGATGGTGAGGAATTTGAAGAACTTATTGCATCTCACCTTGAAAGCGATGACCCTCTAAACTTTCCTGAATACAAAAATAAACTGGAACAAGCGAAGAAAAATACGGGCCTTAAAGAAGCAGCCATCGCCGGAATAGGGAAATTGGATGGCAAAAAGGTGGTTCTCTTCCTGACAGATTTCAGATTTCTTGGTGGCAGCATGGGGTCTGTTTACGGTGAAATATTTTACAGGGCCTGCGAAGTTGCTAAAGAAAAGAAAATTCCTTTAATCTCGGTTACCTCCTCTGGAGGCGGGGCAAGGATGCATGAGGGCATCTTTTCCCTGATGCAAATGGTAAAGACCACCCTCGGTGTTGAACTTTTGAATGAAGCCAAAATTCCATTTATTTCCGTTGTCTGCGACCCCACCATGGGGGGAGTTATGGCTTCCTTTGCCTCCCTCGGCGACCTTAACTTAGCAGAACCGGGAGCCCTGCTGGGATTTGCTGGTCCCCGGGTTATTGAACAGACCATCAAACAAACCCTTCCGCCTGGCTTTCAAAGGAGCGAATTTCTTCTACAAAAGGGCTTTCTTGATATGGTCGTTCCAAGAAAGGAATTAAAAGAAACACTTTCGAAAATATTGTCCTATTTGGGGGTTCAAAATGGCTGAAGTTAGGCTCATAAATGTGACCAAAATTTATCCCCGTGGTAATGCAGGGGTCAAAAACGTTACCTTTGATGTTGCAGATGGTGAGTTTTGCGTGATCCTTGGACCCTCGGGGTGTGGTAAAACTACAACCCTAAGGCTGATTGCGGGGCTTGAGTATCCTACCAGTGGAGAAATCTACATTGGGAATAGATTGGTAAATAACGTGGAACCTAAGGACAGAGAAATTGCCATGGTTTTCCAGAACTATGCCCTTTATCCCCACATGACAGTGTATGAAAACATGGCCTTCGGCTTGAAAATGAGAAAAGTTCCAAAGGAGGAGATTCACAAAAGGATAATGGAAGCCGCCGAACTACTCGATATAAAAAACCTTCTCGATCGGAAGCCCCGAGAACTCTCCGGTGGACAGAGGCAAAGGGTTGCCGTCGGAAGGGTAATTGTAAGGCATCCGAAAGTATTCCTCTTTGATGAACCCCTTTCAAACCTCGATGCCAAGATGAGAGTAAGGATGAGAGCTGAACTAAAGAGAATCCACGAGCAACTCAAAACAACCACCATATACGTAACCCATGATCAGGTTGAGGCTATGACCTTGGGGCAAAAGATTGTTTTGATGAAAGATGGAGAGATCCAGCAAATTGGCGATCCCATGACTCTTTACGAATATCCAGTGAACAGGTTTGTTGCAGGGTTTATCGGCTCACCTCCTATGAACTTCATTGAGGGAGAACTAATTGAGGAAAACGGGAAACTCGCCTTTGTTTCCCCCGTAGGGAAATACATAATTCCTGAAGAGGTCGCAAAGAAAGTGAGGGGAAAAGCAACCAGGAAGGCGATACTCGGAGTAAGGCCCGAGGATGTAATTTTAAACCAGGGAGATTTTTCGGCCCAGGTCGAGTTTTACGAGCTTCTGGGTAATGAAACTATCGTCTATCTTAAATGTGGAGAACAAGCCATAACATCAAGAGTTCCTTCATCCTACATAGTAAGAACTGGAGAATTTGTAAAATTTACCTTTTCGGGGAAAATACACCTCTTTGATAAAGAGACGGAGGAAAGTTTATTAAAATCTTAAGCTTCTTAAAACGTTTTTTTGACAAGATTCAAGAGGACGAGCTGTTTACCAAGGCTTCTTCGCTTTCTTATATGACCATCTTTGCATCGGTGCCTGCTATTTCCCTTGTCTTTTTCCTATTCGCAAGATTTTCAGTTTTCTCTGATCTCTATCAAAAGTTTAAAAATTTTCTTTTCACCTATTTTATACCCCAAAGCGGTGTGGGGTTTGAGAAAAAATTGGACCAGTTACTCCAGAATATAGGTTCCCTCGAGATTTTCGGTGTTCTTGCGTTAATTATAACTACAATTCTTGTAGTTGATTCCATAGAGGGAAACATAAACAGGATATGGGGAATCAAGAAAAAGAGACCTCTCCTTGTAAAAATGGCTTCCTATTGGGCCTTTATAAGCCTCGTTCCCGTTTTAATCGCCCTTTCCCTTTATATCTCAACTCGATTTGCCTCCTTCGGATTTCTAAAAATTCTCGGCGAATCCATTGTATTCCGATCCATACAGTATATTTTGTTACCCTTTTTTATCACTGTTCTTGCCTTTTGGATCATCTATTTCTTTTTGCCAAATGCAGAAGTAAACCCTCTCGCTGCTCTTGGCGGGGCTGTCTTTGGAGCCCTGTTTTGGGAAGTTTCAAAGTGGGGTTTTGACGCTTACATCGTCTACTTTTCTACCATCCCAAAATTCTACGGAACTCTCGGAAACATCTTAATTTTCATATTCTGGATCTATCTATCATGGCTATTTCTCCTTCTTGGTGCCGAAGTGGCCGTATTTTTGGAGGGTGACCCGGGTGCCAAAATCACCCCCTCGCTTTTACTCACAGTCATGCTACTAACCTACAAAAAGTTTGACAAAGGCGACCCTATTACTTTGAAGGACATAATAAATCACCTCAAGATAAACCGCGCAAAGACGACGTTTGTATTTAGAACCCTTGAGGCCCATAACCTTGTTGTAGAGATAAAAAAAGGCCACTTTGTTCCAGTAAAACATCCTGAAAAAGTGTTAATAAAAGACCTTATTAAAACCCTCGGCGTCATAAATTTTGAAACGAATGGCCTCCTGAAAACAGACATCAAAGCTCTTGAATTTATTGAGCAAAAGGTTGAATCAGGTATAGAAAACCTTACAGTAGAGGAGGTTCTGCCATTAGTACAGGAATTATAATCGCTTTAAATACAGCCTCGATGGAAGAGGCATTAAAATGGGTGGATAATATAGGCAATGAACACGACTTTTACAAAGTAGGGCTCCCCCTTTACCTCCGGTACGGAAAGAACATTATCGAAGAACTTAAAAAACGAAATAAGAGGATTTTCCTCGATCTAAAACTCCATGACATACCGTCGGTCGTAGCCCAGAGTCTCGAACCCTTTGAAAGAGGAGAGGTTGAGATTATCACCGTTCATATCTCTGGTGGTTCTGAAATGCTAAGAAGGGCATTAGAACAAGCCCACAAAAGAGGGATTGCCCTGGCGGGTGTTTCTGTTTTAACCAGCCTTTCAAGGCTTGAGATACAAAGGCTTTTTGCTTACCCCTGCGAAATAGAAAGAATTGTTGAGAGTATGCTAAACGTTGCCGCTGAATGTGGAGTCGACTATGCCGTTCTATCAGGCATAGAAGTTTCGAAGATAGGATCAAAGTTTAAAGGAAAAATTGGTTTTATTGTACCTGGCATCAGGATGGAAGGAGAAGAGGCAGACGATCAGTCAAGAGTAATAACCCCTCAAGAGGCAAAAAGGCTGGGCATCAACTATATCGTGGTTGGAAGACCCATTACCCACAGTCCGGACCCTGTTAATGCGCTGAGAAAATACAAAGAAGCTTTGCTTTAAGATGTTCTGGATTCTGAGCCTCATATCATACTTCCTGCCCCTTTCCACTGAATATCTATTGAAAACACACCTTATAAACCCACTTAAAGACAGAATTTACATTCAAGGAATCCCCGTCACACCCGATAAGTACCTGCGCTTTTGGAATTTCACAGAAATCAAGGAAGATAACGGAAAAATTTTCTTCTCCTTCATTGAAGACTCTCTGAAATCTCCCGAGGTGCTTCTCTACTCTATCAGAGGTGAAGGCTCTTCTGAAATCGGAGGATTTCTTAAGACACCCATTGGGAGAATTGAAAACCAATCAGCGCTTCTTTATTCCAACGCCAAGAAAGATGATTCCACAAGGTCAATGTTTTTGTTTGGTTTTAAACATAAAGGCAATGTAAACTTTGATCTCTCCTACGGCCAAATAGAAGGGGAAAGGGGTTATGCAATTTCTTGCTTTTTTAAAAATTTCTTCGCCACATATGCACACGGTGACTTCAACGAAGCAAGTGCAGGCTTCAATACGGGAAAACTTTCAGCATATTACAAGTTGGATGGAAAAATTCACAGTGCCATATTCTGTTACAGCGGTCTTTACTTTGGCTTAAGCTACCTTGACAAACTTTTCCCTCGCTTTGGCATCGAAAAAACCTTTACTTTTGGAACATTGCAAGTTGATTATGGCGCTAACAACTTCTACAACAAATTGGAAAATCGGCTTTACGGAAAATTAAAACTGGAGAAAAGGGATTATTTTGCAGGTATTGAAGGTAAAATTGGAAAAGAGGGAGTCTTTTTCTTAGAGAACAGCGAGCTCAAGGGCAAGCCTTATATAGCAGGAGTTTTTGGTGGCCTTCAAAAAGAAAAACTTCAATTTGCTTTTTACTACCTTTTATCAGGACCAACCAAATTTATACTCCGTGTATCTCCCCATGTTGATTTCAAAAAGGGGGAGGTTGCATTAGAGCCCAGAGCCATAATCTCCTATGATTATCGTCATGAGAAAACCTCTGGGGTTTTAGAGGTTTCTCTATTTCTTTTTAAGGCTGTGGAAGCAAGATTCTCTTATGATTTTTCAAAGGGCCCCTATTTTGGAATAGGCGTTAATCTTTTTGATTAAAGGTATAGGGCGGGTAAAAGATACCCTCCTCCGTAATTATTGCACTTATAAACTCCCAGGGCGTAACATCGAAGGCGTAATTTAAAACATCCACTTCTTCAGGGGCAATCTGTTTTTCGCCAACAAAAATTACCTCTTTTTTGCTCCTTTCTTCAATCCTGATTTCTTCTCCACTTTCAATAGTCGGATCTATGGAACTCGTTGGAGCAACTACGTAAAAGGGAATCCTGTGTTCTTTTGCAAGAACCGCCAACATATAAGTACCAATTTTGTTAGCGATATCTCCATTTCGTGCAATTCGGTCGGCTCCAGCGAAGATCGCATCGACTTTCTCTCGTTTCATAACAAAGGCCGCCGAGTTGTCCGTGATAAGAACAGGTTTAATACCATTTTCTAAAAGCTCCCAGGTTGTTAATCTCGCCCCCTGAAGTACGGGTCTTGTCTCAAGGGCAAATACCTTCTCAATTTTTCCCAGTTCATACCCCTTATAAATTACTCCCAAAGCTGTCCCTATATGATTAGTGGCAAGATACCCCGTATTACATATGGTCATCACCTTCGCTTTCTCAGGAAGAAGGGTCACACCAAACTGTGCCATCTTTTCACACCTTTCTGCCTCTTCCTTCTCTATTTTTTGGGCTTCTTCCAGCAAGAGATTTACCAGTTCAGATCTGGAAGAAACATTGGAATTTCTTATGATCTTCTCCATTCTGTCAAGGGCGTAAAATAGATTCACCGCGGTAGGTCTTGTTTTCCTCAATTCTCCTATGCTACTCAACCCTATTTCCTTCACCCTGTCAACATCTTCTACATCAAGGCTTCTTAATACCTGAACAACGGCGTAGGCTGCAAAAATGCCTATTAATGGAGCGCCACGAACTTTAAGGTTTACTATTGCATCAATAGCATCCTGCAGGGTGTAAATGTATTCAAAGCGGACAATTTCAGGTAACTTCGTCTGGTCCAAAACCTTTATGGTATCACGAAAGCACTCCACGGGTTTAATCATTGCCTTACAACCTCGATTTTATTTCCAGAGTGCCCACAGTATAAACTGAAATCCACCGGATAACCCTGCCCTTCTAAATCCCCATGAAAGTCTGTCCCACCCGTTATCATGAGGCCATTTTTAAATGCAATTTCCTTCAGTTTATCCTCAATATAATAAGGATTCTTAGGATGAAAGACCTCAATCCCGTCAATTCCTTTCAAGATCGAAAGATTTATAACCTCATCCATTCTATTTATGAGACCTGGATGAGCAAGAACGGCAATGCCTCCGCTCTTGTGAATTATATCAATCGCTTCTTCTATCGAAATTTTAAATTTCCCTACGTAGGCAGGGCCAGAATCTCCGATGTACTTCTCAAAGGCTTCCTCCATACTGGACACAAAACCCTTTTCCACAAGTTCCCTTGCAAGGTGCGGTCTTCCAATGGCCTTATTTTCTTCAAACTTAGACATATCGGGAGTAATTTCAATTCCAAGCCCCTTTAGTTTTTCAACCATTTTCAAAAATCTCTCCTTCCTCGCCTTTCTGAAGGTTTCGAGATAATCCAGAAGATACTTGGACCCTGTATCTACAAAATAACCAAGGACGTGCACCTCTTCCCCGCTATATTCTGCGGAAAGTTCAATACCGGGGATCAATTCCATATTCAGTTTAAGGGCCTCTTCCTGGGCTTCCGCCAGGGCCTCCACCGAATCATGGTCAGTAATGGAAAATATCTTTATACCCTTTGAGTACAGCAAGTAAACCAGTTCCCGCGGAGAATACAATCCATCGGACTTTGTTGTATGCGTATGTAAATCACACCTCTGCATAATTTCAGTTTAAAGGAAAAATCGCGGATTTTAAAGGGATTTAAGGTTTTAAATATTTACAAAGTGGAGCGGGAGCTGTTTCAACATTTTACCAATTTGAAAGGCACATTTGAAGGAAACTCCACCCTTTAGACTAATTTCCAAGCTACTTGACCTTGCGAAAGACATTTTATATAATTTTTTAAAATGGCACTCTTTCTATTTTATGCAAAGTTTAATGTAGCTCTCCCTGCTATCTCTAACTTCGCCATTAATTTTGCCAATAATAACGTCCCCCTGCAATAAGGGGGACGGCCTTGTAGACCAATAAAAACCCTGTTGTTTTTTGTTTCCCCAGAAGGAGGTAAGACGATGTTAAAGTTTGAAATCTTTGAGCATTTAAAAGACGAAAAGGTAAAAAAGGCGGTCAGGGTTCAATCCCTGATTGTAAAAATTTTAAGAGATTATTTACACGAAAAAGGGTTTTCAGAAATCCTTCCCGTAGTAATCTCAAGGGTAACAGACCCATTGTCAGAGGTCAAAAACTCTGTATCCTTCGAGATTTATGGGCAATACTATCAACTTACAAAGAGTATGATTTTCCACAAAAGGATGGCCCTCTACAGCCTCGACAAGATTTTTACCTTTTCACCCAACGTAAGAATCGAAGAAGAAAAGAAGAGTTCAACCCGCAGGCACCTTGTGGAATTTGTCCAGTTAGATCTGGAAATGAGAAATGCAAGAATGGAGGATGTAATGAGAATAGCTGAAGATATGCTATGTTATCTCTTCGATAGGCTTAAAGAAGAGGCAAAAGACGAACTCTCCTACTTTGGCAGAGAGCTACCAGAACTTAAAACTCCATTCCCCGTTTACGAATTTGAAGAAGTTTATTCGCGATATGGTGAAGATTATGAAAACATACTATCGACAAATTCTACTCATCTTGTTTGGGTTGTCCATTTCCCTGAAACAAGACGAGAATTCTATTACAAAACAATCCCTGGGACAAACAAAATGGCCGACTTCGACCTCTTGTATCCTTATGGATACGGAGAGGCAATTTCTGGGGGCGAAAGGGAGGACAACAAAGATAACGTTATTAGGAAGTTAAAAGACAAAGATGCAGACTACCTCAAAGATTTTTACTTAAAACTTCTGGACGCAGGAGTGCCTCCATCCAGTGGATTTGGAATCGGTATCGAGAGGCTCACCATGTTTGTTTGTGGACTTGACCATATTATTTATACAAAGCTTTTTCCCAAATTGCCTGTTAAGGAAGTTCAATTCATTTAATAAGGAGGGGTTATGCAGGGCTTTGTCTTTTATAACAAAGAAGAGGTCCTTGAATTTTTAAAGGAACATCCTGAAGTAAAATTCTGCCGGTTCCTCTTCGTTGACGTCCTTGGGAGACTTTTAAGCTTCACGGTTCCTTCAAAGGAGGTCGAAGATGCCTTCAACAATGGCAAAGGATTTGATGGAAGTTCCGTTGAAGGATTTGTAAGGATCTTTGAATCGGATCTTATTTTTATTCCAGATCCGAAGACCTTCAGGGTGTTACCGTGGAAGTACGAACTGGGCGGTGAAGTCTGGTACGAGGCTTTAATGTTCGGCGATATTTTTGACTCTGAAGGTAGTAGATTTGAGGGCGACTCAAGATACATTTTAATCAAAACCCTTGAAAAATTAAAGGAAACTGGAACCCCTTACATCGGCCCTGAAATTGAGTTCTTCCTCTTTGAAAACGACAAAAGCACTAAACTTTTAGATTCAGGAGGATACTTTTACAGCGGTAAGTGGGGTGAACTGAGAAAACTTGCCATGATATACCTGGATAAAATGGGGATCTCCGTGGAGTGCGACCACCATGAGGTGGCCCCGAGTCAGCATGAAATAGACCTAAAGTACAGCCATGCTTTAGAGATTGCCGATGGGATAATGCTGACAAAATACGTGCTAAAAAGGATAGCAGAAAGGCTTGGCCTTTATGTTTCCTTTATGCCTAAACCGATCATCAATCTTCCTGGAAATGGCATGCACCTTCATATTTCCCTTTTTAAAGATGGAGAGAATCTTTTTTACTCTTCCTCTGGGCTTTCTGACTTCGGAAAACGATTTGCTATGGGTCTTATAAAGTACGGAAAAGAAATTCAACTGGTCTTAAACCAGTGGGTAAACTCCTACAAAAGGCTAAGGCCCGGGTATGAAGCCCCTTGCTACTTAGCCTGGGGAACCAAAAACCGTTCACTTTATATCAGAGTCCCAAATTTTAAGAAAGAAAACAAGAATTCTTATAGAATTGAACTCCGAAGTCCGGACCCTGCCTGTAACCCGTATCTTGCCTTCGCATTGATACTAAGCGCGGGGATTAAGGGTGTTGAAGAGGGGATACAAATTTCAGCACCTCAGCAAGTTAACGTTTACGAGCTTTCAGAAGAAGAAAGGAGATCCCGAGGTATAGAGAATCTTAGTGCGAATTTAAAAGATGCCCTCGAACATTTTAAGTCCAGTAAACTTTGTAGAGAGGTTCTTGGGGATCATATATATCAAAAACTAATCGAAAATAAAGAAAAAGAATGGGAAGTTTATGTCAGCGAGGTAGGCTTACGTTACGAAAACGAGGTTAGCAAATATGAATTAGAAAAATACCTGCCCATTTTATAAACTCAAAAGTTTAAAGGGAATTTTGAACTCCAAAGCAAAAACACTATAATAAAAGCTGGCACTGGGGGAGCTGGGTAAAAGCCCGGCTGAGAGGCCTGCCTGAAAGGCGACCCCTCGAACCTGATCCGGGTAATGCCGGCGAAGGGAAAGTGCCAGTAACTTTCCCAATCGCTCAGCCCTCCCCCCTGAAAAGCCAGAGGAGGTTAAAATGGGGGAGACCTTAATTGAAACTCTAAGATCGGGTAAAATCCCTGAAAAATTTGTCGAAATCTGCAAAAAAGAAAAAGTGGACCCTAGCCTACTGGCCCAGGAAGTGGCCTCTGGAACGGCAGTAGTCGTTGGATACCGCACTGGTAGAAACCCTTTTATCCTTTCCAAATACACTCGAACCAAAGTAAATGCAAACATAGGGACAAGTACAAACAGATCAAGCCTAACGGAGGAACTGGAAAAGTTGAAAGCAGCCCTCGATGCCGGTGCCGATGCCGTTATGGATCTTTCACTATCCGACGACCTCAAAATCATAAGAAAGAAAATCCTTGAAAACTCCACGGTGCCTGTGGGGACCGTCCCTATCTACGAGGCTGCAACGCAGGCACGAATTAAGCGGGGGGCCGTTGTAAGACTGGATGTAGAAGAGATTTTCGATATCATCGAACAGCAAATGGAAGAAGGTGTTGACTTTATGACTATTCACGCAGGTGTTACAAAGGAACTGGTGATGGAACTTAAGAAACATCCAAGACTTGAAGGTATCGTTTCTCGAGGAGGAGCCATACTTTCTGCCTATATAAAAACTTACAACAAAGAAAATCCCCTTTTTGAACATTTTGATAGGTTACTAAAATTGGCAAAAAAGTATGATGTTGTACTTTCTCTGGGAGACGGCATGAGGCCAGGGGCAATCAAAGATGCTGGGGACTACTTTGAAGTTGGTGAGCAGAAGGTCCTCGGAGAACTGGTCTTAAGGGCAAGAGAAGCTGGTGTTATGACCATTGTGGAAGGCCCTGGACACGTTCCCCTGCACATGGTAAGAGAGGCAGTGGAGAGGATGAAAAAATTGAATCATGGTGCCCCTCTTTACCTTCTTGGACCAGTTGTAACTGACATAGCCCCAGGCTTTGACCACATCACCGGTGCCATAGGAGGCGCCTTAGCTGCCTGGGCCGGTGTTGAATTCCTGTGCTACGTAACCCCCGCTGAGCACCTCGGACTCCCAACGGTCGAAGACGTGAAACTGGGGGTAATTGCTGCAAGGATTGCAGGACATGCGGCTGATATCGCTAAGGGTATTAAAGAGGCCGATAAATGGGACGAAGAAATGTCCAGAGCGAGAAAAGACCTGGACTGGGATACAATGATGGCTTTATCTATCCATCCGGAAACTTCGAGAAGATTAAGGCTCGAAAAGTCAGGTGAAGGTCCTTGCACGATGTGCGGTGAATACTGTGTGTTTCTCATTAACGGAGATTAAAAAATGGAAATAAGGGAAAGAGCCCAAAAAGCCCTCGAAAATATCAAAAAATTCAATCCTCTTATTCACAATATCACAAACTATGTGGCGGCCAACTTCCAGGCCAATGTTCTACTGGCTATTGGCGCCTCACCCGTTATGGCCCACTCCGAAGATGAAGTGGAAGACATGGTTACTATTTCCGATGCCCTCGTCCTCAATATCGGCACTCTCTCAAAAAGTATCGTAAATTCAATGATAATTGCCGGTATAAGAGCAAAGGAGCTTAAGAAGCCCGTGATCCTTGACCCCGTCGGTGCAGGAGCAACAAAGTTCAGAAATAACGCGATTGAAAAAATATTAAGCGAAGTAAAAGTAGACATCATAAGGGGTAATGCCTCCGAAATCGGAGCTATCTGCGGTATAGAAGGCAATACCAAGGGCGTTGATTCCATAATGAAACCGGAAGAGGTGCTGAAGTCCGCCATCGAATTTAGTAATAAAACAGGGATCGTAGTGGTGATATCCGGGGCAACAGACTATATTGTAAGCGGAGAGGAAGTGATTAAATGCTACAATGGGGTACCTTTGCTCGGAAAGATAACTGGTTCCGGTTGTGCAGTAACATCCATCATCGGGGCCTTTTCAGCCGTGGAGGAGAATAAAGCCTTTGCTTCTCTCTTTGGTCTCGGGCTCTTTGGTATAGCGGGAGAAATTGCTTTCGCAAACGCCAAAGGCCCTGGAAGTTTTTATTCCTTTTTAATCGACAGCCTGTACAATATAACACCAGATGTATTTATGAAAAAATTAAAATTTGACATACAAAGGAGTCAATCATGAAGGAGAAGAAGATCACAGAAATCATAGTCAAAAACCATTTTACACACCTTTTAAATGCCCTGGAAAATGATGTGATTATTGCAGGAGGTGGTCCCTCATCCCTTGTGGCGGGCTACTACCTCGCCAAGGCCGGGAAAAAGGTCACCATTCTTGAAAAGAAACTGTCCCTTGGTGGGGGAACCTGGGGAGGAGGAATGGGCTTCAAGTTTGCCGTTGTAGAGGAGGCCTGCCTGCCCATTCTTAGCGAAATGGGGATCAGATACACAAAGGAAGAAGACGACCTTTACTCCGTTGATTCTATAGAACTGGCCAGTGGATTGATCTTCAACGCCATAAAAGCAGGTGCAGAAATTTTTAACCTCATTTCGGTGGAAGATTTAGTGGTAAGGGATAACAGGGTTCGCGGGGTTGTAATAAATGGTTCTCCCATCGAGATTGCCAAACTCCATGTAGATCCCATTACACTTATGGCAAAGGCAGTGGTTGATGCCACGGGGCACGACCTTGAGGTAGTGAAGGTATTACTCAGGAAAAATGGGGTGAAATTAAATACAGAAACCGGTGACATTATAGGAGAAAGGTCCATGGATGCCGAGGAGGGAGAAAGGATTACCATCGAGAAAACGGGAGAAGTATATCCAGGCCTTTACGTCGTAGGAATGGCAGCCTGTGCTTGCTTTGGCGGACCAAGGATGGGACCAATTTTTGGGGGAATGCTAATCTCGGGTAAAAAACTGGCAGAGACGCTTATTAAAAGCCTATGAAGGACATATTAAAACTTTACCTCATTGCCGATTATCTTTACTTTGACGAAAACTTCTACAATAAAGTTAAAGCGGCTATCGACGGTGGTGTGACCGCAGTTCAATTTAGATTCAAGGGCGTTGATGATGGTCCCGCTTATGAAATTGCAAAGAATTTGAAGGAAATTTGTGCCGAAAAAGGTGTTGCCTTTTTTGTCAACAATAGGCCCGATTTTGCCATTCTCCTCGATGCCGACGGAGTCCATGTGGGGCAGGACGACTTACCAGTCTTAGAAGTCAAAAGAATTGTCTCTGGAAAAATCGTTGGCATTTCCGCGGGGAATAGCGACGAGTATGAAAAAGTCAAAAATATGCCTTTCGATTATCTGAGTTTCGGGTCCGTTTTTGCAACACCTACCAAACCCGATGCAGGAGAACCTATTGGTTTAGAAGGTCTTAAAAGACTCGTGGAAATTACACCCGATGTTCCAAAGATTGCCATTGGGGGTATCAGCGAGGAAAACGCCCTTAGTGTAATGAGAACAGGAGTTTGTGGCATCGCCGTTTCTAGTGCCATAATGAAATCTTCGAACCCTTACGATTCTGCAAGAAGGCTGAGAGAAATTGTTGAAGAAGGACTGAAAAGGTAAATCATAATCAGGATACCTTAGCAAATTTTAGATCCCGATAGAATTAAAATAAGGTCTATTAACCCAAGCGAGCAAAAATCAACCATTCCTTAACCCATATCTCATTGCCACCTTCAGAACCTTTGTAGAATGCGCTGTGTAAAAGCCATTAAAAAGAAAGGGACATAGTAAAACTTAAAGTTTAAAATCCTTCTCCTTCCCTAACAAAGCTCCTGAAGGGCACTTAGATTATTGTAATGCCAGCTTTAACCTACGAATGAGTCATCTAAAATTGCCTTGCCTCAAAGTGGACTTTAAAATCTAAATATGAAACTTTTCATTGCCTTTCTTTTATCCTGGTACATAAAAGAGTTTAACGTTATCCTTAAGCTTTCTGAGGAGAACCTTCTGAAGGTAGAGGAAACTATTACCGTAGACTTCCAAAGTGAACTCAGACATGGAATCTACAGAACTATTCCCATTAAATTTAGAAACAGCGAACTTCCTATAAAAATCATCTCGGCAGGATGCGTAGACCATAAGGAAACCCAGTGGACCTGGAGAAAAGGTACAGATTATATCACTATAAGAATTGGCGATCCAGAAAAGTACATCACTGGTATCGTTAAATATTACATCCACTACGAGGTGAAATACTCTGTCTTTGACAGCCTTGACTTCCAATATTTTATCTGGAATGTCACAGGGAATAACTGGGATGTGCCAATCAACTCCGTTTTATGTAAAGTTACATTACCTATCCTGCCTTCAGAGTTCCACGCTTACACCGGTCTGTGGGGTGAGAGGAAAGAGGATGTAAAAATAGCTTTTGATAGCTCTCAGAAATATCTCTACTTTGCCACCACAAAACCCCTTGGGCCTTATGAAGGCTTCACAATCCTGCTAAAATTCCCTCCGAACACTTTTAAAGTACAGAGCAAAATTTCAAAACTCTTAAGTTTTCTTCTAAATATCTGGCCATTACTTATACCCGTAGTTGCCTTCTTTATTCTCCTTTTAGAATGGTACAAACGGGGTAGAGATCCCTATACCGGTACCATTGTCGTCCAATACGATCCCCCTGAGGACCTCACCCCCTCCGAAAGTGGAACCATCTTCGACGAAAAGGTGGATCCACGGGACATAACTGCTGAAATAGTTTCCTTAATCCTAAATGGCTACATCAAAATAGAGGAAGGCGAAAAAAGGGAGATAATTCTCACAAGGTTAAAGGACTGCGACGATAATCTTAAACCCCATCAGTGCGCCATTTTAAAAAGCCTTTTTAAACCAGAGTATGCAAAGGAAGATGGCAAAATTGTAAAATTATCAGATCTTAAAAATCGCTATTATCAGGAGTTTGCAAAAATCCGCGATGAGATCTACGAAAGCCTTACTAAAGGAGGTTACTTCAGGGAAGACCCACAGACTGTTAAAACCCACTATTACGCCATCGGTTTTATAATCTCCTTCGGAATAGCAGTCATAGGACTACTTTCTTTACAGTCTGCGCCTACCCGCTTTATCACTGCAATTTTCTCATCCTTTTTGAACTTCATTGTCTTTTCCTTTTTCGGCAGAATAATGGTTGCTAAAACTATTAAAGGTGCAGAAGCTTTAAGGTACCTGAGAGGGCTTAGAGAATTCATCCATACCGTCGAGAGGGAAAGGCTTAAACTCTTTGCCCTTGATAATCCAGAAATGTTTAAAAAACTACTCCCTTATGCCATAGCCTTCGGAGAAGAGGAAAAATGGGGTAAGGTTTTTGATGAAATCTTTGAAGAGATAAAGGAAAGGGCTGGCATTGGCTACATGAGGGTACACTCCTTCGTGCCCACAATGGCCTACCTTAATTCTACACTATACTCTATTCCTCACTCTTCGGGTGGAAGCCACGGTGGTGGATTTAGCGGCGGTTTCAGTGGAGGTGGTGCGGGTGGCGGCGGGGGAGGGGCCTGGTAATCACATTTTCGCAACCCTTCATTTATAATTAAAACATGAAAGTTCTTCTCACTGGAGGTTGTGGATTCATAGGTTCCCATGTTCAGGACTACTACATTAAAGAAGGCTATGATGTAGTGGTTGTTGATAACCTCTCTTCTGGCAAAAGGGAACATCTTAACCCCCGGTCAAAATTTTACGAGGTGGATATTCGCAATCTTGAAGCCCTTGAAGAGGTCTTTTTCAAAGAAAAACCGGATATCGTGAACCATCATGCAGCCCAGATCAGCGTAATATACTCTACAAGAAATCCTCAGGAAGATGCAGACATCAACATTCGAGGAACAATAAACCTCCTGGAACTATCGGTAAAATATGGTGTCAAAAGATTCCTTTTTTCCAGTAGCGGGGGTGCCATTTACGGTAACCCTATTTACCTTCCCTGTGATGAATTACACCCCATAGATCCCCTAAGCCCTTATGGGATATCAAAGTACGCAGGCGAAATGTACATAAGATATTACCACAAAAATTTCGGTCTTGATTACGTAATTCTTAGATATGGCAACGTTTATGGACCTCGGCAGGACCCATACGGAGAAGCTGGAGTTGTGGCGATCTTTGGTATGAATATGTTGCAAAATAAGGATTGTTATATTTTCGGAGACGGTAATCAGGAAAGAGATTTCATTTACGTAGAGGACGTGGCCCGAGCGAACCTAATATTCACAAAAGCTGAAAATTTGCGGGAGCGGGAATTTAACATCGGTTCTGGCAAAGGGACATCCGTCAATGAACTCTTCAAAATGATGAAAACAATAACGGGATATAGCGGAGAGCCCGTTTACAAAGAGCCAAGAAAAGGCGAAGTTTATAAAATTTATTTAAACGCCGATAGAGCTAAGAAAGCGGGCTGGTTACCCATTGTAAGCTTCCAGGAAGGCATTGAAAAAACCATTGAACACCTGAGAAAATCATAACTATGGCCATAAAGCGTTATTACATAAGGCTTTACGGAATTGTTCAGGGAGTGGGATTTAGATACTTTGCCTATAGGCTTGCAAGAAATATGGGTATAGGTGGATACGTGAGAAATATGCCCGATGAATCGGTTGAGATCGAAGCAGAAGGTCCAGAGGAGATTCTTGAAGAATTCATAAGAAGAGTTGAAGAAGGGCCTCCAGCTGCCGTTGTAGAAAGGGTTATAAAGGAGGAAATACCTCCCGTAGGCGAGAAAGAATTCGAAATAAGGCGTTAAAAAAGAGGCTATTTAAAAATGAAAGAGGGGCCCGAATGGGCCCCTCTTTCGTTACGCCTAAAATCCTTTCTATTATTCTATCGTACCCAGTATTGTGAACTCCACCCTTCTGTTCATCTGGTAATCTTCCTCGGTCTTTTCAGGATAAACCACAAGCCTTCTCTCACCATATCCCTTTGCTATTAGCCGGTCAGGAGATATGTTGTGAACCTTAATCAGATAATCTCTCACCGCCTCCGCTCTTGCTTGAGATAGTTTCAGGTTGTAAGCATCAGACCCCCTCGAATCGGTATGACCTCCAATCTCCACCTTGACATTCGGGTATTCCTTAAGGAACATGGCAATGGAGTCGAGCACAGGGTAAGACTCAGGCTTAATATCAGCCTTGTTGAATTCAAAGTAGATATTCCTAAAGGTAAAGACCATTTTCTTCTTGAGAAGTGCGATATCCTTTGTCGTTTTCTTTCCACCCTCAATAACAAAGCTGGTCTCGTAAGGTATATACTTTTCAGCCTGCGCCTTAATTCTGTACAAACCTTCTTTCAGTTTCATAGAGAACTCGCCATTTTCTGAAGTGTTTATGGTCTCAACAAGATTACCCGTAGAATCGTAGATTTCTACCGTTGCCACAAGAGGTGAAAGTGTCTTAGCATCCACTACTTTGCCTATAACCTCACCCTCTGTTGGCATTATGGTGTAGTTCTTAGTAACAGTCTCCAATGCCTTAATGTCAAAGGTTTCATAAATAGGTTTGTAGTTGGCCTCTTCGATCTTTATGGAGTATACGCCTTCTAAGTATTTTTTAGACACTTTACCGCTTGAGTCAGTAAGAAGGGTATCAGCATGCCCAAGAGTATCCACTACAATAACAGGAACATAGGCTTTTGGTAACCCCGTTACAAAATCTGTCACCATCACAACCAATTCTCCCACGAGTGGCTTTAAATAAAAGGTGGTCTTAACCTTTTCTTTCTTATCAACAAAAATCACTGTGTCCTTCGAAGTGTAATTCTGAGCATACACGCTTATCTTAGTCCATCCCCAAGGTATCTTTACCTTAAACTTACCGTCATCCTTTGTAGTCAAAGTCTTTACCTTCCCATCGTACCTTTCAATCTCCACCTTCGCAATCATCGGATTACCAGTAGTAGAGTCAATAATTGTTCCCTCTATTTTCTGAGTAATAGCACTTCTGAATCCTGCAGCCACTGTCACTGAAAGCCCTTCCGCAGAGCTTACTACTCCACCCTGATTGGAAACACCGGCATTTATGAACATAAAGGGAAGCTGAAAGCCAGTACCTAATGAAAAGTTTGGCCTCTGACCACCGCCAAAGGTAGCACCAAGCATTAAAGGAAGGAAGGTATTTAGTTCCAAGGCTAAGGACAACCTCGGCGTAGTACTGGACAGGGCGGTTTTCTTAAAGCCCTGTTCTACATCAAAGTAAAACTTCAGCGGAGCTCTATAAAAGTCATATCTTCCCGAGAGTCTCAGAATTACAGGAAGTTTGGTATTGAAACTGCCTGCCTTTCTTTCAATGGTATCGGTGAAAATTTCTCTCAAAGAATCAGCACTATAAAGGTCATAAAGATTAAATTTCTTTGAGGATATAGCGGCGATCCCTGTGAAAGTTGAGTCAGAGTTCCACCTAATATTCGAAACCAAGTTTTCTAAAGTAAGACCTAAGGTAAACTTCGGCGTCAATTCTACCGAGGATCCCAAGGACATTGAAAATCCATAACCAGGGGCTTTAAAGATATCGCTAACAGTGAGATTCTTAATATTGTACACGAAATCAGGAGTTGAATACATAAAGTCAACAGTGTCCTTAACCTCCATAGAAGTGTCTGATACCTCAATTCTTCCTGTCCTTGAGGTTATTTTCGCATATCCAAGCCCCGCAATATAGGAACCCGAGAGTCCAAAGTAAACTTTTTTATTCGCAATCTTTTCCTTTAATCCAAAGCCCAAAGTATTTTGAATATAAGAGACCGCTTCTGCTTCAAGATTCGAAAAATCGTAGGAATTATTAACTTGAACACCATAAAGTCCGATGCGGAAAAGGTCTCTTGGTAAGTTAACCTTTGCAGCCTCAACAACCCTGCTTGCCAGCCCGACAGGGCCTATGGATATTCCAAGGGGCATCACACTTGAGTACTGACTTAATTCGAAACTTTCGCCTATCTTATTGAGTACCTTCTGCTTAAATTCATCGGTTATCGTATCCATAGGCGCAAGTTCATTGTAAAAATCAAGGGAAATCAGATTATTATTTAGACCGGTGTGCAAGTAGGGAAGCATCAGTACAAAGGAAGGATTGTATTTTCCCGCTAAGTTTTGAGGGGAATGGAAAACCGAATAAGGGCCAAAGTGCCCAGCGGTTCCGTACCACTCTCCATTAAAGGAGATTATTGGATAGGCCCAGGTTAGGCTCACTAAAAAAAGTATTACAAAAAGCTTCTTCATTTTCATCCTCCTTTACTCTGAAAGTTTCTCAAAGTCTAAATTTCCAACTACTCTCATATAGCCACCATATCTTATGTAGTCAACCGATCTAACAACAACAGGCCTTGGCCTTTGAGGTATAATAACCCTTTGATGAATATAGATCGTATCCCTTGTGAGAAAATCTATTACTCTCTTTGGAAGTTTCGCCGTTACACTCCAGGTGGTCTCACCAATTGCAAACCCTTGATTATCTATTGACGCAGGATTTAGATTATGATCGAAGACCTGCGCACTATCGGTTTTTTCTTTATTAATTAACCAGGTATTGAAGAATAATCCTACGGGCAGTCTATTGCCTCCAAACATGGAAAATTGCAAAGTATCGATCAAACCCTTTTGAGCCGCTTCGATAATTGTGGAATCAACTTTAAGGGTAATTTCTTCAAATACCAGCGTGTCTCCCCTCAAATCGAAGGCGGAAGGTATCTTATAACCAACGTACAATGTATCAACCTGAATCGCACCGAAGGAACCACGTCCGCGGGCATTTAGTGCAAAAGGTCCAATTGGAACATCAGTTAAAGCAATAAGAATTGTGGTATCTATAGGGCCAGGGTTATTGAGTGCGATATTCACGGTATCAGCCCGCACCAAAACTCCTTCCTTATAGTAGGAAGAAACACATTCTAAATTAAAGGGAAAAATGACCTGTCCCTTGAGCCTGATAGTAACATTAATTAACGGTAATCTCGAAGATATTACCGAGTTCGTTGTATCAAGAACATCGGGCAAACCATGGGAGAAAGTAACGTTAAAGGTACTATCTATAGCCAGATAAGTGTTTGTAATAGTCGTGTCTTCGGCAAAATAAATTGTATCATTGCCGATAGAAAGATATTTGGGATTATCACTTACGAAGTCCGCCATTGAATAGGTTTTATTCACAGCAGGAACACTTACATCGAGTGGCAGCACTTTGTTGCTGTTCCACTCCTCTATTTTCAGGTTGCATCCGGCAAACATCAATGCCAGAGCAAGCACTGGCAAAAACCTCTTCATAAAAACCTCCTGTTTACAAAAGTTTTTCTAAGCCTTTTTCCTTCAGAATTGCCCTTAGCTTTTTTATATTTTGAGCCTCGCTCATTGGAATTACAAGTACAACGTCATCGGTTGAAATTACTATAATGTCAGAGAGCCCGTAAGCTGCAATAACCGGTCCCCTCTGAATAAATAGAGAATTCCTACATTCCGAGACCACCGCATCACCAAGAATTAGGTTGCCTTTTTCATCCGTATTTAAAACTTTAAAGAGAGAAGGAAAGGACCCTAAATCCTCCCAGAAGAACCCTCCTTCCACTACCGCTATGTTATCGGCCTTCTCCATAAACGCATAATCCACTGAAATTTCGGGCGCCTCTTTATATATCTTATCAAGCTCTTCAGGGAACTTCGATTCCTTTAAAACCTTATAAAATTCGGGCATAAATTTTTTCACAGATTCATCAAAGACATCTGTCCTCCATACAAACATCCCTGCATTCCAGTAAAAATTCCCAGAGGAAATGTACTTTTCTGCTGTTTCTCTATCGGGTTTTTCATGGAACTTAATAGCCTTATAAGATCTTTTTCCAATCTTTTCACCTCTTTCGATATAACCGTAACCCGTTTCGGGTCTTGTGGGCTTCATGCCAATAGTAACAATGTACCCCTTTTGGGCTAAACCCTTTGCCTCTTCTACAGCTTCGATGAAAATTTCGTCCTCCCTTATAAAATGATCCGATGGGAAAATGCCAAGGATTATTTCACCGTACTTCCTCAAAGTATACTCGTTGGCCACGGCACAGGCAGGTGCGGTGTTTTTGCCGATGGGTTCAAGAATCTTAAAGATACCGGGAAACATTGAATCTAACCTATCTTTGAACCTTGAATTGGAAATGAGAAAAATCTCTTTAGTCTCTGGAACTTTTTGCAAACGTTTTACCGTTTGTTCAATAAGGGTTCCCTCGCCCGCGATTTGAAGAAATTGCTTCGGATTTTCGTCCCTCGATAGGGGCCAAAATCTCTCACCTTTACCTCCACACAATACACCCGCTACAAAACTCATCATATAATTATAATGCTCCATAGCTTTATAATAAAAATATGGCTTTGAAGATCCTATTCAGCATCTTATGTGGGTATCTTATAGGGTCCCTGTCACCTTCCTACTTCTTTGGAAAACTCCTAAGGGGTATCGACATAAGGGAAGTTGGGGAAAAGAATGCAGGTGTAATTAACGCATACAAAATCCTTGGACCGATACCCGCCCTTTTTACCGCAATTTTTGACCTTTCTAAAGGGTTAATCTCGGTATGGATTGCCTTTTGTATCGGCATTGGATATCCAATAAACTTTTTAATTTCCTACGCAGCGGTCCTCGGCCATATTTTCCCCTTTTATCTAAAATTCAGAGGGGGCCAAGGCGAAGCCACTGCAACGGGCATTCTATTGTACCTCCTTTTCAGAACCTTATTTACAAAACCAGATTTTCTAACAGCCTTTCTACTTCTACTCTTTTATTCACTGGTATTGATTTATATCATCGGCCCCTCAGGAATACTGGGATTATACATTCTTCCTGTAGCCTTCCTATTGACAGCAGTTCATTCTTCACCCCTTGAATGGTTAACAATGCTGGTATTCGCTTTACATATCTTTGTCCTTAACTTGCGAAACCGCATTAAAACTGGCTACAGACTAAGCGAAAGAACAAGAACCACTATAAAGTGGTCCAGATTCGCAGCAAGACCCTTTGCTGTATTATTTATAATTATCTACTTCCAAACCTCAAAGGGCTTCATCCTTAACTTAACCGGTAGTGTTGCCCTTGCCTTTTTAATCTTTGACCTTGTGAGGCTCTCAAAAGCAGGTATAAATAAGGCAATTATGAAAACTCTCAGTTTTGCTTTTAAGAGCAAGGAAGAGAAAACCTTCTCCAGTATGACCCACTTCACAGTGGCTTCCTTTTTAAGTTTTCTGCTGTTTCCGGGAAAAATCGCTTCATGTTCAATTCTTTTCCCAGTCTTTGGTGATATGTTCGCAAAACTTATGGGATTGGAATATGGGCGAAGACAACTCTTTGAAAAGACCCTCGAAGGTTTCATTGCCTATGTAACTTTTGGAGTAATAGCGGGTTACATTTATTCGATCCTCGCAAACTTTCCCTTTCCCCTTGCCATTATAGGTGCTTTAGTTGGGGCCATATCAGAAGTGCTACCCTGGAAATTAGACGACAACCTGAGCGGGTCGCTTTTCTCAGGACTTGCAATGTATTATTTTGGAAAATATTGAAATGGTGTATAATTTAGCAAACAAGAGGAGGTGGATATGATTAAAAAACATCATATAATTGTCACCATGGTTGCTTGTTTATTTTTTGCACAGGCAACCATCAATGCGCAGGAATTTCCTATTGCAGTGGGAAACGATAGTACTTTCTCAGGGGGTGCTGTGTACGGTGGACACAATGGTCTAGTGGCAATTTATGGCGATTCCAACAGTCCATATACCATAAACGCACAGCTCATTGGTTATCCCGGAAATTTAATTGGTTCGCGAATTTCACTTAATGATATTGGAGTTTTCCCTGGTGCAATACCAATATTCGACGGGACCAACTACTTCTTAGTTTGGTGTGAATTCAATGGCACCCTTAAAGGGCAATTCATCGATACTGCAGGGAATCTCCTCGGCTTTTCGTTTAGCATTGCTACAAATTTAGTCACAAGTAGGCCTGGTACTTTCAACATCGCTAGAGGTGATACAGTGTTCTTGGTAACATTTATTAAATCTGACAACCATCTTTACGGGCAAATAATAAGTAAAAGCGGCAATTTGATAGGTTCTCAAATACAAATTTCCATTGGAAGTGCAAGGGAGAACGCTGTTGCCTTCGATGGTTCTAACTTTCTCGTCGCCTGGGTTGATGGTGATAACAACAAAGATATTTATGGGCAATTCGTAAGCAAATCCGGCACACTGGTTGGAGGCAATTTTCTAATTGATGGTGGTCCCTACTACAGCGACAATCCAGTTTCTCTTGCCTTTGATGGGACAAAGTACTTGCTGGCATATCATGAAACTACAGATGATACTTCTTATTTTGTTAAATGGACTTTGCTTGGCAAATTTATTAGCACTTCTGGGACAATTGATGGAACAATAACTATTTGTGATACCACTAAATTGCCCTTTTTACCATCGGTTGCCTTTGATGGCACGAACTATTTAATAACCTGGACGCAATTTTTAGATGGCAACATGATGGGGAGGTTCTATAATACCTTTGGTGTGCCAGTTGATACACCCTTTGTCATTTTTGGCCCATTGAACAATAAAATTCCAGTAGGTGGCGTTGGCTTTGGAGGGGGAAGCTACCTTGCAGTAGCCACACGCTGTAATTCTGAGTTTTCCAACGGTGATGTTTACGGAAGGTTCATTACCCCTTTGGTGATAAAAGATATGGACAACCTCATATTACGGCTATACCTGGACTATACGACGCCTTATAACAATTCAGTTACCATAGAATACGATTTGCCGAAAGGATGCTATGTTACTTTGCGGATTTACAATATCCTTGGACAGGAAATTGCCACATTGATGAGTGGATTTTCACCTGCCGGACCACATACAATGCAATGGAATACTTCAAGATTATCCGGAGGCTTATATTTCTGCAGTTTAGAGACTAACTCAGCTGTTGTGACGCAAAAATTAATTTTACCCAGGTGATTCGAAGTTAAATAATTATGAATAGTCATAAGTGCAGGAATCCCGATTTTGGAAAAATTCTAAACTGGTTATAAAATTTTAAAACAGGAGGTTTAAATGCTTAAATTACTATTGCTAACACTACTAACTACAAGGGCGTACATATACCCCGCCCTCAAGGAAAAACTGGCTAAAGCCGCCCCAAATGAGTACACTGAGGCTATAGTTCACCTCAAGGCAAAACCAGACTACGATGCTATGAAGGGATTAACTCCCGCCCAGTATGTAGAAGTTTTGAAATCCTTTGCAAAGGAATCTCAAAGCGAAATTCTTAAAGCCTTAGAGCAAAACTACGGAGATAAAATAAAAACCCTAAGTCCCTATTGGATCTTCAACGGATTTTACATTGTAGCAACAAAGGATGTTATCGAATGGATCGCTGAGAGAGATGATGTGGAATACCTCATTGACAACTTCGTGATAAAGTTGGAAAAAACGACGCCTTCAAGTGAAAAGGTTGAAACAAAATCACCTACCTGGAACATAACAAAAGTTAAAGCCGATTCTTGCTGGATGGCGGGATACGATGGAAGTGGAATCATAATTGGTCATTTAGACTCAGGTGTAGATATAACCCACCCTGCCTTATCCGGGAAGTATTTGGGATACTGGTTCGATGCAGTGAATGGACAGTCTCAACCCTACGACGATAACGGACATGGTACCCACACAATGGGGACAATTCTCGGCGGTGATGGTTTGGGATCCTTTGCAAATGACATTGGTGTCGCACCGGGGGCTAAGTTTGTAGCTTGTAAAATCTTCAATTCTCAAGGAAGTGGATATGCAGACTGGATTCACAATGGATTCCAAAAAATATTGGAATGGAAAGCACAGGGAGTAAACATAAAGGTAGTATCCAATTCCTGGGGTTCAACGGATTATACGAGTACAGAATTCTGGAATGACGTTGTAAACTGGAGAAACAACGGAATAATCCCTGTTTTCGCTGCAGGTAACAGTGGGCCAAACTCTGCAACGGTAAATACGCCTGGCTCTTTCCCCAATGTCATTGCTGTAGGAGCTGTAGATAACAACGATTACATAGCCAGCTTTTCATCGAGAGGGCCTGCCCCGAATCAGTCTCCCTGGAACAACACTGCCTACTGGCCCCGTAGCGACTGGAACTTCATAAAGCCAAATATTTCTGCACCTGGAGTAAGCGTACCATCATCGGTTCCTGGCGGAGGCTACCAATCGATGGATGGTACGTCGATGGCCACTCCACACGTCGCAGGGGCTGTGGCTATACTCCTTCAAAGGAATCCGAATTTAGATTTTAACACTGTTTATTCGCTACTTTTGGATTACTCAAGACAGCCTTCCCAGGGTTCACCCTATCCTAACAATAACTATGGTTGGGGAGTCCTCGATATATACCAGGCACTTTTGCACACACCTGCCCCCAGCGAGCCTTCAGTAGTGCTTCTAAACTATTCATATACCGATCAGAATGGAAATAACGTGTGGGACGCCGGCGAAACGATTTACATCACGGTAACAGTAAAGAACAACGGTGCCGATGCAACCAATGTTCAAGGTACATTAAGCACAAGTTCGACTTATGCCGCGATAAGCGATGGAACAACTTCCTTTGGCAATATCTCCTCTAATGGAACAGCCAACAATGGTAGTGATCCCTTCATAGTGAGCTCAAGCGCAAACACACCAAACGGAACAAGTATTGATTTCAATTTGAATATTACCTGCGATGGTGGGTACTCCTGGAACTACAGCTTCTCTTTGACCGTAGGTATTCCTGGAGTCGATTATGCGGACCATTCACCGGGTAATATTGTTTTAACGGTAACAAAGTATGGCACGCTGGGATATATGAGCTCAAGTCAGTCTCAAGGGTCCGGTTGTAAATATCCTTCATCTTCCGCATCTCATCTGTTCTACGGCGCTTTTGCCGTTGGGACCCAGCTTCCTTATGTAATCGATAGATATTACGAATCCAGTTCCGGAGACGATGACGACTGGGTCACAACGACCAATCCCGATGGGAGAGTCTTTAAATACAATCCCTATCCACCCTACTATGAATATTCACAGGCCATTTTTACTGACGCTGGTGGTGAAGTGTCCAAGGGTTTATGGGTCTATCAAAGGGGATATACCTTTAACGATGGCGTTGCTCCCAACTATGTAATCCTTGAATACACTCTATACAACTCCTCGCCTAATCCAATCAACGGTCTCTATGCAGGCCTCTTTACCGACTGGGATATCGGAGGAAGCAGCGGCGCCTCATCCAACGCTGGCGGCACCGATGCCACAAGGAATTTGGCCTACCTCTACTATTCTTCCACCTTTATGGGAACAGCCATTCTTAACCCTTCACGTCAACAAACCACACTAATTGCAAACCGTTCAGTGATAGACCATGACACCTATGTTTACCCCTACAATGGCCTTCCCGACAGTGTAGAAATGAAATTCCTCAACGGCACCTATACTTCAGCATCCACCAATAGAAACTATGATTGGTCAACGGTTGTATCGGCAGGACCTTTCAATATTGCACCTTACGATTCTGTGAAGGTGGCCTTTGTTGTAGCCGGGGCATCGAGCTTAGCCAACCTACAAAGCTATGTAGAGGATGCCTATGCAAGATACTGGAGTACTGTGGTAAATGCTGGTGAAGCCCCACAGCAAACAAATATTACGATACCCACCATTTCACGGAGCAACTTCAACTTCTCCATTGGCAAAAACGTAAGAGAGGTTAAAGTATCCGTTTACGACGCAAAGGGTTCACTGGTTAGGAGCGATACCTATGCTCCTACAAACGGGATGGTTAATGTAAATCTTTCAGGGCTCTCCGCTGGACTTTACATCGTAAAGGTGGAAAGTGAAAACGTAAAGAAGACATCAAAAATTATTCTCGTAAAGTAAGGACTGCACTAAGGGAAAATTCATGCGGGGCCCCCTTCGGGGGCCCCGCCCTTTTTGATTGTTCGCGTTGCAAACTAAAAAATTATTGCAAAAGGAGTAGCAATGAAAATCATTAAAGCCGGTAAAATTATAACCCTGAAAGGCAACGAGATACTTGAGAACAAGTACATCGTGGTCGAGGATGGGATAATCCAGGATATAACCACATCAAAACCTTCTGTGGGTGAATTTATCCATGCAGAAAAACTTGTGGTTATTCCATCCTTCATCGACCCTGCAACCCAGATAGGACTTGCAGAAGAAGGTGCAGGATTTAACTACTATGACTCTGACGAAGCCACTTTTCCATCCCTTCCCCACCTCCGAAGCCTCGACGCCTTCTACCCAAAAGATCTTGGTATAAAGGATGCAGCTAAGGGCGGTGTTTCTTATTTCGTCTCCTCTCCTGGCGACTCTGCTGTTTTCTCAGGCCTCGAAGGTATATTTGCAAGCATGGGAATTACAGCGGATGATATGGTAAGGGTATTCCCCTCTGCATTGAAACTCAATATGAATTACAGTTCACGAATCCGCTGGAGATCAGAGGGTAAATACCCATCGACAAAAATGGGAATTCTGGCACTAATTCGAGAAAAATTCGAAAAGGCAAAAAATTACGAAAAGAAGAAAGAGAAGGAAAAGGACTTAGAGATGGAAGCCCTTCTTAAGGTCCTGCGTAAAGAGATACCTATTAAGATCTCCGTAAACACAAGGGATGAAATCGAAAAGGCCATTGAATTAAAAAGGGAGTACGATATTAACATCATTCTCCAGGAGGCAGAAGATTCTTTCCAGGTTGCAGACCTTTTGAAAAAAGAGGAAATTCCTGTTATTGCAGGTCCCTATTTTATCGCCGGTAGGCTATACCACCAGAGAAACCATTATGCAAAAAATCTCTATCCCCTTTACGAAAAAGGCGTAATCTTTGCTCTAACTACCCTCCATCCCGTGGTACCCGTTCATCTCCTTTACCATCAGTCAGCCCTCCTTGTAAAGGTGGGAATTCCAGAACTTGATGCACTGCGTTCAATATCCACAAACCCCGCTAATATACTAAGCCTTGAAAGGGAGGCAGGTACTATTGAAAAGGGAAAAAAGGCAAACCTTGTCTTCCTTTCCGACGAGCCCTTTACAAAGGAATCTGATGTGGTTGGCCACATGTTAGAAGGAGAAATGGTATGGAAAAACTTTTAATCATAAAAGGTGGTAAAATTTTCACCATGGAGGGCGCACCCCTCGAAGGTGGCTATGTGGTGATTAAAAATGGTAAAATTGAAGATGTCACCCCGAGGATGGAAGTTCCTAAAGATGCAAAGGTGATTGACGCAGCAGATAGCTTCATTTACCCTGGATTCATTGACATTCACACCCATACTGGCTTATGGGAGGAAGGAGTCAATATTGAGGGTTCCGATGGCAATGAGGCAACAGACCCTGTAACTCCTCATGTCAGAGCCATCGACGGGATCAACTTCCACGATGATGGATTCAAAGAGGCGATTTCTTCCGGTGTCACAACAGTCAACATAATGCCCGGAAGCGCCAATGTAATTGGCGGTCAGGGCGTTGCCACAAAGACAACGGGCGAAATCCTTTTGAATCCCTCTGGCATCAAAATGGCCCTCGGTGAAAACCCCAAAAGGGTTTACTCCTCTCAGAAAAAGTTGCCATCTACGAGGCTTGGCAACGCCGCTATTTTGAGAAAGGCCCTCATCGACACCCTTAATTACATCGAGAAGAAAAAGAAGGACAAGAAGGCCTTTGATTTCAAACTCGAACCCTTGGTTGGCCTTTTTGAGGGGAAATACCCTGCACGAATTCACTCCCACAGGGAGGATGACATCCTCACCGCCCTCAGAATAATGAAAGAATTCGGAATAAAATTTGTGATTGAGCATTCTACAGAAGGACATTTCATTGCAGAAATCCTAGCTAAGGAACAGGTGCCCTGTGCCCTCGGTCCTACAATAACTACAAGAATAAAACAGGAACTCAAATTCAGAACTCCCGAAACTGCAAGGATTTACGAAGAAAAGGGCGTTCTTTTCGCCTTCACCACCGACTTTCCCGTCCTTCCCCACTACGGTCTCTTTTACTCCGCCCAAATCGCAGTGAGACATGGCCTTTCAGAAGAAATGGCCTTAAAGGCACTAACAATAAACGGCGCAAAAATCCTCGGCCTTGACCACAGGATAGGGAGCCTGAAAAAAGGGAAAGATGCCGATATCGTTATAACTAACAAAGAAGTCCTGGATCCCAGATTTCGTGTAAAAATGACCATCATCAGCGGCGAAATTGTCTATGAACACAAATCAAGAGAGGACCTCTATATTTAGGAGGGATGAATGATCGTCCTTATTGGAGGGAAAATCTTTACCGGCGAAGAATTCATTGAAAACGGGGCAATTTTCATTGAAAATGGAAAAATCGTAAAGGTTTTAAGAAGGAAACGAATACCGAAAAATGCCGAAATAATAAACCTTAAAGGTAAATACATCCTTCCCGGTTTAATCGACCCGCATACTCACATCGGAATGAGAGATGAGGGAGCTCCGAGGGATTATTCTGACATAAACGAGGCTACTGACCCTGCCACTCCTCATCTCTATGCGATCGACGCCTATAATCCGCAGGACCCAGCTGTTGGAAAGGCCTTGAAAAGCGGTGTGACAACGGTTTTCATTACCCCCGGCAGCGCAAACCCCATAGGAGGGATTGGTTCTGTTATAAAACTCAAAAACGCACCTATTTCAGAAATCATTGTGAAAAAAGAAGCAGGTCTAAAAATGGCACTGGGGGAAAATCCAAAGCTTACCTACAGAGAGAAGAAGACCTTTCCATCGACAAGAATGGCCACTGCCGCAGTAATCAGAGAATGGTTCACAAAGGCAAAAAGATACGGAGAGGAGAAAAGGAAAAAAGAAAGGGATTTAAAACTGGAAAATATCTTAAAGGCTTTAAGAAAGGAAATACCCTGTAGAATTCACTGTCATTCGGTCCAAGACATTGAGACTGCATTAAGACTTCATGAGGAATTCGGTTTCGAAATGATATTGGAACACGCCAGTGATGCGCCCCTTGTTGCTGAAAAACTTAAGGGAAAAGTAAAGGGAATCGTCGTAGGGCCTCTTTTTGGTGTAAGTTCGAAGCCTGAGTCAAAAAATCTTAGTTTCGAAAACCCCGCGAGGCTATCGACCTATGGTATCCCTGTGGCGATCACCTCCGATCATCCATTTAACGCCCTTTATCACCTCAACCTCTATGCCGCAATGAGCTTCAAAGAGGGTCTTGATGAGATCACAGCATTCAAAGCAATAACATCCACGCCCGCTGAGTTCCTCGGTGTTGCAGATCGTGTTGGCTACATTAGAAAAGGAAACGATGCCGACATAGTTGTTTTTAATGGCCATCCCTTCGATGTAATGTCGAGGGTTGAAATGGTTTTCGTTGATGGAGTGAGGGTGGTTTGATATGATTGTTCTTGGAATTGAAACATCCTGCGACGAAACGGCGGTAGGAATCGTTAATAACGAATACAAAGTATTGATAAACCTTTCGAAGACCCACCTTGAACACAGCGTTTTTGGCGGCGTAGTCCCCGAAATCGCCTCAAGAATGCACACAAAATTGATTCTCCCTATGACCGAAGAGGCTTTAAAAAGAGCCAACTTAAATTTTGATAACATAGATGGAATCGCTGTTACTTACGGGCCTGGACTTGTGGGTTCACTCCTCGTGGGACTTGCCTTTGCCAAATCCTTAGCATACTTTTTCAATAAACCCTTCATTGGCATCAACCATTTAGAAGCCCATATGTTTTCAATATTTTTGAACAAGAGACTTCCCGAAGAACCCTACCTTTTTCTCATCGTTAGTGGTGGACACACGGAACTGGTACTTATGGAAAGGCCAGGCAAGTATAAATTTCTTGGTGGCACTGTAGATGATGCAGCGGGGGAAGCCTTGGACAAATTCGCAAAGATGGTGGGATTACCATACCCCGGTGGTCCTATAATCGACAAACTTTCTCAGACAGGAGACCCCAATTTTTACCGATTCCCAAGAGCAAAGGTAGAAGGCTTGAACTTCAGTTTTAGTGGCCTTAAAACGGCAGCCTTATACCTCATAAAAGAAAAAGGTGAGCAATTCGTGAAAGAAAATCTGAACAATCTTTGTGCCTCTTACCAGGAGGCTGTAGTCGATATGCTTCTTGAAAAGGTTAAAAGGGCCATCGAACAAACAGGCGTGAAAAACCTCGGAGTCGTTGGTGGAGTAAGTATGAACTCGCGACTCAGGAAGATCTTCACCGAGGCATTAAAGGGCATCAAAGTTGAATTTCCAGAGCCTCAATTCACAGTGGACAACGGAACTATGGTGGCAGCGGTCGGGGTATTTTATCTCGAAAAAGGCAAAAGGGACGAATTCAATTTGCCCGCAGACCCTTCACTAATCTTCAGCTAAGGCCAAATCTCCTGTAAACTTCATCTACGTTTCTGAGGAAATCCGTCTTAAAGATCTCATCGATTTCTTGCGGTGTAAATATTTTGCCGAGTTCTGCATCTGAGAGAACCATTTCTCTGAGGCCCACGCCTTCATCAAAGGATTTGTGGGATACCCTCTTTACAATCTCGTAGGCATCCTTTCTGGGGAGCCCCTTTTTCACGAGGGCAAGAAGAAGTGCCTGTGAGTAGTAAAAATCGCCGTACTTTCTGAGATTTTCCTCAATTTTCTCTCTATTTACTACAAGGCCTTCAACGATACCCTTCATTAGCCTGATAACATAGAAAAGCGTACAAAGGGCGTCTTCAAAGATGTATCTCTCGTTGGAAGAGTGAGAAATATCCCTTTCGTGCCATAGCGGGATGTTTTCCAGGGCAGGAATAAGGTAGCCCCTTAAAAGTCTCGCAAGGCCACAAACCCTCTCAGATTTTATAGGATTTCTCTTGTGAGGCATCGCAGAGGAGCCCCTCTGACCCTTGCCAAAGGGTTCCATAATCTCGTTGACTTCCGTTCTCTGAAGAAGTCTTATTTCTGTAGCAAATCTCTCGAGGGAGGAGGCAAGGATGGCAATCTGTGACATCATAAAGGCATGCCTGTCCCTCGGCACAATCTGGGTCGATACCCCTTCGGGCTTCAGATTAAGCCTTTTAAGAATCTTCTCCTCTATATCTGGAGAAAGGTAAACATAGTTCCCAACAGCCCCGGAAATTTTCCCTACGGAAATCTCATTCAGGGCCACCACTAAACGGCTCCTTGCCCTTAAAAGCTCTGAGTAAAAATAGAGAAATTTAAGGCCAAGGCTCGTCGGCTCAGCAAAAACCCCATGGGTTCTTCCCATAATGGGAAAATACTTATATTCAACAGCCTTCTTCTTTACTTCTTCAATGAGGCTATCCAGTTCCTTTATAACCTTTTCCAAAGCCTCCTTCAACATCAGCGCATTGGCAGTATCCACCACATCACTGGAGGTGAGACCGAAGTGGAGGTAGCGACCTTTATCTCCTACCCTTTCTTCAAGGGCTATAAGGAAGGCAATCACGTCATGATCCACTTCCTTCTCGATTTCCTTGGCTCTCTTTGCAAACTCTACGTAGTCGATATCCTTTACCTTCTCCGCAACTTCGGAGTAACTGCCCTGCGGGATAAGGCCTTCCTCCTCCAAAACCTGAAGGTGAGTGAGTTCAATCTCAACCCACTTTTTATACTTATTCTCCTCCTTAAAAATATCCCTGATTTCTGGAATGGAATACCTCTCAATCATTGAAGCACCATCCTGTAATCAAATTTCACTTCCAAGGGACTTTTAATAACCTCATCAAGATTAAGATACCTTAAAATAAGCGGTAACTTTTTTCTTTCAACCCAGCGGACCGGTCCTTTAACCTTCGCCAGCTCTCTTAATCTTTCCTTAGCGAGGACCTCATCTCCAACGGTATCAACAAGACCGAGCTTAAAGGCATCGTTACCAGTTAAAACCCTTCCATCGGCAATCCTCAAAACCGAATCCCTGGGAAGATTTCTCCCCTTCGCAACTACGTCGACAAAGTTATTATACCCTTGCTCGATGATATTTTGTAAAATTCTACGCTCCTCTTCAGAGAGTTTTTTAAAAGGAGAGGCGATGTCCTTTACCCTTCCCGATTTTATTACCACGAATTCAACTCCCACTTTATCCAGAAGTCCTTTGACCACAGGATATTCAATAATAGTTCCAATGGAACCTGTCAAAGAAAGCGGATGAGAGACTATATAGTCAGAGGCACAGGCAATATAGTAACCACCTGAAGCGGCAACCGTCCCAAAATAGGCAACTACGGGCTTTCCTTTTTGCTTGAATCTCAAAATGCTTCTGTAAATCTCATCGGAAGGCACAATCCCACCACCGGGCGAGTTTATAAGCAAAAGGAGACCCCGCACACTTTCCTTTTTTGCATAGCCATCGATCTCATCGACAATCTCCTTAGAACTGGAAATAGTACCATTGATTCTGACAACGGCCAGATTTTCTTCAAGGTTGGTAATTGCAAAACCCGCAATTACGTAAATTATCCCTATTCCAATAAGCAGCCACAACCACCATTTTTTCTTCATAATGTCTAAATTTTAACTTCTTCCACCTTAACAATCAAAGAGCCTTCCAATTTCCAAAGGGTGAGAAGTTCTGAAGAAATAGTCATAAAGGTAAAGTAGGTTAGCCAATCACCAGGATTTGCGTAGATTTTATCACCGTATCGTCTTAACATCGGCCTATGAAAATGGGCAGTTACAACAATATCGTAGTGGCTTAACAGTTTTTCTACTTTTTTGAAATTTTTCTCCTTTAAAGGTTTTGCAGAAGAACGGCCTCTTGACCATCGGGAGATTTTCCTTGCAATAGCATAGGTAAAATCGCAGGGCAAAAATTTCATCAAGCTTTGCCAGAGGGGAAAAGTCAAAAAACGCCTTGTCATTTTCCCCCTCACAGATAAAAGGTCACCATGAGTAAAGAGCATCCTTTTACCCCATTTTTCCAGGACCAGCTCCCCTGAGATTATCGTAAAGCCAATCTGTTCTAACTTTTTTAAGGGAAAGAAGTCATGGTTGCCCTGAATATAAAATACGGGGGTAGACTTTGTAAACTGCTGGAAAAGGTGAAAATAATCACCGTAAATCTCCTCAACCTTTTCGGGGCACTCAAAGTAAAAATCAAAAACATCACCAAGGAATACAACGGCTTCGAGTTCCTTGAAATTGTCGAAGATTCGCCTTAGCTTCTCTGCTTTCTCCTCCTGACCCCCAACCCCTATGTGCAAATCGCCGAGAACAAGAATCACAGGAAAAGTATAAGGAATTTGAGAGGAATTAAAAAGCTTTAAGGCTCGGGTAATTGAGTAAAACCCCTGCCCTTGACAGGTTATGCCTGTGAAAATATAATCATAATATGGTCAGACTTTTAATTTTTTTAGCATTAATAGGAGGGGTTAAAAAAATGGACAAGAAGGTCCTGATGATCATTGCTCACGAGAACTTTCGAGATGAGGAGCTACTTACACCCAAACAGATCTTCGAAAAGAACGGCATAAAGGTTACGATTGCATCTACTGATACAACACCGGCAAAAGGGATGCTTGGTGCAGTAGTAAAACCCGACGTAAAGGTTTACGACGAAGATTTTTCCAAATACGATGCCGTTGTCCTTGTAGGTGGAATGGGATCACCGGTTTATTGGGATGATAAAAAATTGCACGAAAAACTGATTAAATTTTACCAAGACGAAACCAAGATCCTTGCCGCTATCTGCCTCGCTCCAGGGACCCTCGCAAGGGCTGGGCTTCTAAAAGGCAAAAAGGCTACTATTTGGAAATCCGCCAGTGATGAAATTACAAAAGGTGGTGGAACCTACACTGGAAAGCCCGTTGAAAGGGATGGCAGAATAATAACAGGAAACGGACCCGACGCAGCTAAATCCTTTGCTGAAGAGATTCTTAAGGCGTTACAGGGCAAATAAATAAGATAAAAAAACTTCTAAGTAGGGAGGCGTGAATTGGATATTAAATTTTCAACGGAAAAGTGGCTTCCTTCCCTCATTTTAAGCTTAGGAATGGTTGTGTCCTCTTTAGTAGTATCCTCTACCCTCTATAAAATCAAAAGGATGGACAATACCATAACCGTTACAGGTTCAGCAAAGACGAGGGTAATCTCCGACCAGGTGAGATGGACCATCAGCATATCGCGAATCAGCCCCACCCTAAGTGAAGGTTACTCTCAGATGGCAAAGGACCTATCAAAGATCAAAGAATTCCTTAATAAGAACGGCATTCAGGAAAAGGAGGTCGAGGTTACCCAAATTTATACAAGTCAACCCTGGCTCTACACCGAGAGGGCCGATAGGATGTACTATCAGTTCAATCAAAGCATCATAGTCAGTTCTATGGAAGTTGACAAAGTTTTATCCGTCGCTGAGAAGATTTACAGCCTTGTCCCTGAGGGTGTCAATATCACAGCAAGTAATTTAGAGTTTTACTATTCAAAACTTCCTGAGCTCAGGGTCTCCCTTCTTAACGACGCTATGATTGACGCAAAACAACGTGCAACAATGATTGCAAAGAGCACGGGCAGGAGGGTGGGAAAGGTAAAATCTGCAAAGATGGGAGTGGTCCAAGTAATGGCACCCAATACAATCCAGATTTCCGACTATGGGACTTATAACACAGAATCGAGAGAAAAGGAAGTTATGATTACCGTTCAAGCCACCTTTTACCTTAAATAAAAATGGACTTTGAAACCTGGTTAAAAGAAATCGAAACGGACGAGAGGAAGTTCAGTCTTTTTAGACTCCACAAAAAATTCTTCTTGATTAGCAGAATCTCAATTTTGATTGACATGGTGATGATTATCGCTGTATCAATTCTAATGGGGAAATTTCTCTGAATCTTTTCACAGCAGCCATACGAATTTAAAACTTTTATTTTGCTTTTTATCCCTTTGATTTTTACTTACCTTTGCTTCATTTCAATACCACTCTACTTATTTTCCCGTACCTTCGGACTTATTATAACAGGGCTTAAGGTGGTGTCCTCGGAAACACTTCTGGGCCCTTCACTCCTTGAAACCTATTATTACATTGGACAAGATAAGAGATATCAAAAAAATTACCCTATATATTTGTTCCTTGTGCCTTATCGCTGAAAGACCTAAGGCGCGATACCTCGCTATTTGCTCCTCTTATTAGCGTAGTAAAGAGCTTGAACAATTCCACCAAAAAGGATAAAAGAAACCACAATTAAAACAACGATCCCTTGCCAATTCATTTAAAGACTCTTTTTGTTTTTCGAGTTGTAAAATAAATTGCCAGAATTAAGAAAATCGCAAGAACTGCCCACCCGCCGATGACCTCTGCAAGACGGGGGTATCCACCATAAGGTTCCCTTATTCTTTCCTTCAAAGCAGATACAAAAATAATCAAAGAAGATAGAGGCACTATAAACTTAACTGAAATATTCCACCATTTACCTATGGGACGGTCAGAAACCGAATTTGCAAACTCTCTCATCTCCTCAGAACCGTAAAACCAGCCAATCAAAATACTTTCCAAGAAGGCCACGGTAAAAAGGCCAAAGTGGTTCATAAAGTGGTCAACAATATCGAGCCAGTATAGGCCCGCACCAGTTGTATAAATAATACCGATGAGAAAAGCAAGAATTGCAACACCGATATTTGTGTATTCCCTTTTGGTACCAAATTTATCCATAAGGGCAGTGATAAAAGCCTCAACTAAGGAGAAGGCAGAATCTATGGCAAGGGTCAAGAGCATGAGAAAGAAGAATACTCCAAATAGTGGGGCGAGGGGCAACTTTGAAATGATAGTAGGATATGTAACAAAGGCAAGTTCAGGTCCCCCTCTTGCCACCTCGGCAACGGAGACTCCTTGAAGCTGAGCATAATAACCGAGGGTTGAAAACACCGCAAAACCCGCTACGAAGGCAGTTGCAGCGTCAGCGAGGGCGACCAAAATCGCGTTGTTTACTATGTCAGAGCCTTCTGGCAAGAAACTTGCGTATGCAATCATTACCCCGAAACCCACCGTTAGAGAGAAAAATATTTGGGAAATTGCGGCATGCCACAATGCTGGATTCAAAAGCTCCTTCCAATTGGGTGTCAGATAGTAGTTTATCCCTTGCACGGCGCCAGGTAAAGTCAAACCTCTTATGACGAAGATTAACAAAAGAATCCAAGGCATTGTAACGGTTACATAAACCACCTTTCCAACGGTCCTTGCCCCCTTCCAAATGGAGAAGACTATCCATACCCAGCTAACTAAAAGCCCTAAAACAATGGGCCATTGCACTTTCCCAAGCTCAAATACGCCGCTTGTTAAACCAAGAACTTTCTGAAAGAAAAATTCCTTCGTATTTTCACCCCAGGCCGTGTTTAGTGAATAGTAAAGATAATCAAAGGACCAACCCATAATGACAGAGTAATAGGTCACGATTCCAAATCCAACGAAAACTGCAAACCATCCGAGCCACTCAAAATTTATCGGGAGTCTTTTCTCATTGCTCAATTTTGCCATGGAATAGGGAGCAGACCCCTTAAACTTGTAACCAATGGAGAATTCAAGCAACAGCATAGGAATACCTATTAAAATTAAGGCAATAATATAGGCAACGATGAATGCACCTCCGCCAAATTTATAGGCAATGTATGGAAACCTCCAAACATTGCCCAATCCTACGGCGGATCCGATCGATGCGAGAACAAAAGCAGTTCTCCCACTCCACTTTGCCTCTTCCATAACACCTCCTTGTGGTTACGCAAAGTTTAAATCAATATAAGGGCTGATAAATGTAAGTTCAAGAAGACATTAGGCATCAAAACAAACATTGAAGCAAGAGTCTTTAAGTAATAACCTGATAATCTCAGAACGCAAAATAAAATAGGTGAGAAATCCAATTCACAACTCTCGACATACTTTCTACATGCTTAGATATAATTTTGACATTACAAAATGGGAGATTTACGACAATTAGGACGACCAGATAACAATGGACCGGGCAAAAATCATTATAGCGATAGCCGACAAATGGAAGAAGTTGAAGACAACAGTATAGGACTTATTGTCACATCGCCACCATACTGGCATATAAAAGATTATGGAAGTGAAGGGCAAATAGGATATGGGCAATCACTTCATGAATACTTAAAACTTTACACCAAAATTACTGAGGTTATAAGGGCCGAAATCTGTGAAGTATCAGGAGAGGATTGTATAAATTACATATGCGACCTTCTGATAAACAGAACCTTTGAAGGGTTTAAGACTGAGGTGGAGACAATTTACAAACTTTTAGAAAGAGAGTTAAGTGTTAAGATAAAACCAGCACCCGATGAGTGGGATAGACTTTACAACTCACCTACAATCAGACGCCCGAGATACACAAATGGAAAGAGTGGCTCGGCCGTACTCATAAGAACTTTGAAAAAAAAGTTCGGAGGGAAAGTATTCATAAAAAGCTCCTTAAGGTTATTTGCAACTTCCTGTAATCAGCATTAATATATAAGCGATGCAATTTATTAGCCTTTTTCTGTTTGCCCAGCTCACCATTCTTCATGCCGGGTCCTTATCAGCCATGATGGATGAGTTAGCGAAGAAATTCAAAGAGGAAACCGGTATCGTGATTAACAGAAGGGCTGGAGGAAGCCTCTTTCTTGCCAATTTGATAAGAGAAAAAAGGGTAGAATGGGATATCTTTTTTTCTGCAGACTATAACATCATTTCCGATTTAAAGGGCACTTTTTGTGATACTTTATACCCTTTTGCATCCAATGAACTGGTAGTTGCCTTCACTAAAACGAGTAAATACAGCAATGAAATTAACGAAAATAACTGGTTCCGAATCCTTTCAAGGAGCGGACTCCGAATCGGGAGGTCGGACCCAGAGCAGGACCCCTGTGGTTACAGAGTTCTCCTTCTTTTCAAAATTCTCAAAACAAAATATGGAGATACCCTTGTTCAAAAGATAATGGCCAACTCCTCTGAAAAAAACGTGAGACCAAAGGCAGCAGAAGTAGCCAATTTACTGGAAATCGGGGAACTGGATTACGCCTTTCTCTACATAAATGAAGCCTTAACGAGAAATTTAAATTTTATAGAGCTCAAAGATTCGCTTAATTTTGGAAACCCAAAACTTCAAGGCTATTATCGGCAATTCAGGATCACCCTAAAAAGTGGAAAAATCGTTCAGGGTGACCCTATTGTTTATGCCTTCTGCATTAACAAAAACTCGAAAAGGAAAAAGGAAATTGAAATCTTTCTAAATTTCTGGGCAAAGCATGGCAATGAATTACTGAAAAAGTATAACTTCAAGAGCCTGTAAAAAGCCAAACTTAAACCTATAAACCAAAACTGTATTATTGCATGTAAATTTAAAAGTACATAATTTTCTTGAATTCTCACAATCAACTTGACAATTTGCATATATGCAACTATAATATATATACTATGAGAAAGAGATGCATCGGACCTCATCATGGACTGGAGGGGCCTGGGGGCCTCCAACTTGGCTTTTTGTTGCAAGGTTTAATCCTAAAACTCTTATCACAAAAACCACTTCACGGTTACGAAATTTTCACTAAAATTGAAGAGAGCTTTCCTGAAATTCCAAACTTTCGTGGGCTTGTGATGCGAGGTGTCGGCTACAGGATTTTAAGAATGATGGAAGAAATGGGCCTTATTTCCTCAGAATGGGATGTATCTGTAGGCCCTGCAAGGAGGGTTTACAAAATCACAGAAGAGGGCCTTAGAGCCCTGCACAATTTCAACAAAAATTTAGAGATTCTTAAAGATACAATAGAGAAATTTATAAACTTTTAAAACAGGAGGTGTAACATGTACGGAGCAGGCTGGGGAGCAGGCCGTGGATTTGGACGCGGATGGGGCTTTGGCCCAGGATGGGGTGTGAGAGCAGCTTACCCAGAAGTTATTCCTCCCTACGGTGCAGGATGGGGTTTAAGAACCTACTATCCTGGATTTTGGCGCCCTCGTGGATGGTGCTGGTATTGGTACTTTTCCAATGAAAAAGAATACCTCCAGACAGAAAAGGAAGCCATAGAGAACTACCTTGAAATAATTAAGAAAAGGCTCGAGGAGTTAGAAAAGAAAAATAACCAGTAGATCTACAAGCAAGGGGTATTACTGTGAAAATAGCTGTTGCATCAGAAGATGGAAAAACTATTTCGTTGCACTTTGGAAGAGCAAAGGGCTTTGTAATCATAGAAGTAGAAAACAGCGAAATAAAATCTATAAGCTTCGTACCTAACTCAGAACCTTGTGGAAATCACGAGTGTGATGAACACCATGGTGAACACCATTCCCGAGGATCAAAGCATGAGAGAATTCTCAAAAATCTTGAAGGTGTGGATATTGTGATTGCCGGAGGGATGGGTGGAGCGATCTATGAAGAACTAAAGAGAGCCGGTAAGCAGGTTTTTATAACCGATCAAAGGGATATAATGGAGGCAATTAAGCTACTTCTCGAAGGAAAGCTCGATAATTTAGAAGAACTGCTACACTGAGGATTTAACGACCTTATCACTCAATTCTAAATTTTAAAAGAAATCTTTCTTTTAGAAGCCCGTTAGATTTATCTTCTTTACGCCCTTAATCCTTTATCATTTATAGGTTTCCAAGGGAGGTCTGAGATGCTGGAGGTGTTGATGGCTGTTTTCACTTTTGTTTACCCTCAAACAAAAAGCCAACCGGTGGTTGACACCCTCTTTGGGGTCGAAATCAAAGATCCTTACAGGTGGCTGGAGAATGTAGACGATCCGAAAGTGAAAAAATGGGTTGAAGAGCAAAACAATCTCACCCTCAGAACATTGAAAAATCTCAAAGGATTCAGAAAACTTTACAGGGAAATTGACAAAACTTCCCGGAGAAAATGGATTTCGATACCCAGCATTTTTGAGAACATCTACTTCTTCGAGAAATACGATGGCAAGAGCAACCACTCAGTAGTCTACATGAGCAAAGGAAAATGGGATATAAAAAGGGCAAAAAAGATCATCGATCCTAACAAATTCAGTAAGGATGGCCTTGTGGCCCTCGACTTTTTTTACCCAAGCTATGACGGCAAATTAATTGTCTTAGGAAAATCTTACGGAGGAAGTGAGAATAGCATTCTCTACATTTTTGACGTTGAAAAGGGAATCTACCTACCGGATTCAATACCCGATACCAAGTGGACATCCGTTGCCTGGCTTCCTGACAAATCGGGCTTCTATTACACAAGAAACACCGGCGGCGACAAGTTTTTGCCGCGGGTTTACTTCCACAAACTCGGCGACGACTACAAAAACGATAAATACATCTTTGGTGAAGGCCTTCCTGAAACCTGGACCCCTTCAATTAGTGCCACCCGTGATAAAAGGTTCCTAATACTCACTGTCGAAAAGGGCTGGTCTTCAAACGACCTTTATTTCAAGAAAATTGATTCAGGAGGGGATTGGCAAAAGATTGCAGAAAATCTCGATGGAACTTTTACCCTTGCCTCCTATGGAGATTACTTCTACATTCTAACCAACTACAAAGCACCCAGATACAGATTGATACGCGTTCCCATTGAAAACCCTGACATAGAAAAAGCGCAGGAGATTATCCCGCAAAATCAATGGGTCCTTGAGAATTTCTCCTTCACAGGTGGAAAGCTGATTTTCAGGGTAACGGATAGCACCTTTACAAGAATCTTTGTTGCGGACCTTAATGGAAAGATTGAATATGAAATCCCTCTGCCCGACAGAGGAAGTGCCTATTTTACAATAGAAAATTACGAATCTCCAGTAATTTATATATCCTTTCAGTCCTTTCGCTATCCCCCAGCGATCTTTTCTTTTAATGTCAACACAAAGGAAATGAAGAAGATTTGGCAACTCAAGGTCGATTTCAATGTCGAAGATTATGTCCAGGAATTTGTGATGTATCCTTCGAAAGACGGAACTTTAGTGCCTATGTACATTATCCATAAAAAAGATATGAAGATGGATGGGAATAACCCTGCCCTTCTCACAGGATACCGAGGCTTTGCCGTTGGAATGAGTCCCCACTTCCTCGGAGAGAATCCTTACTTCAAGAGGGGTTTCGTCTACGCCATTGCCTGCCTTCGAGGAGGGAATGAATTTGGTGAAGATTGGCACAGGCAGGGTATGAGAGATAAAAAACAAAATGTCTTTGATGACTTTATCAGTGCCGCAGAGTATCTGATACAGAAGGGTTACACAAATCCAGAGAAACTCGCCATCTCCGGAGGCAGTAACGGAGGTTTACTCGTAGGTGCAGCAATGACCCAAAGACCCGATCTCTTCCGCGCTGTTTACTGCGGCGTCCCTCTTCTCGATATGATAAGGTATCACAAATTTGGTGTAGCCCACATTTGGATTCCAGAATATGGAAATCCTGACAATCCCGATGATTTCAAGTACCTCTACGACTACTCCCCTTACCACAGGATAGACAGGAACCTGGATAAGGTTTTTCCTGCGGTCTTTTTCCACACAGCGGAATTTGACGGCAGAGTTCACCCGATGCATGCAATGAAGATGGCGGCAAAGATGCAAAATATGGTAAAAACAAAGGGGCCCATTTTACTGTACGTAGAACCACAGGCGGGACACGGTGCAGGAAAACCGAGAAAGAAGGCCATCGAAGACAGAACCCTTTCCACTATCTTCATCCTCTGGCAACTTGGTGTTAAGATATGAAAGTAGCGGTAATTGGAGGTGGACTGGCAGGCAGCGAATGTGCTATTAACTTAGCAAAGGCCGGAATCGAAGTTGTACTTTATGAGATGAGACCATCAAAGTTCACCCCCGCTCACAAGACCTCATACTTTGCAGAACTTGTCTGCAGTAATTCTTTAAAATCCACGGAACTTCACAATGCCCACGGCCTACTAAAAAAAGAAATGGAAATCCTAAATTCCTCGCTTCTCGAAATTGCAAAGGAAAGTTCCATTGCAAGTGGTAGGGCTTTGGTCGTGGATAGGGAAATCTTCTCCAAGAAAGTTACCGAAATCATCGAATCTCAACCCCTTATTAAAGTTGAGAGGAAAGAGGTAACTTCACTCCCTGATGCAGATTACACTGTGATAGCAACGGGGCCCCTCACCTCCGAGGGATTTTCAGAATTTCTTAAAGGCCTCGTAGGCGAATCCTTTCTGAACTTCTATGATGCTGTAGCTCCAGTGGTAACGGCCGAATCCCTCGATACAAGCAAAATGTATTTCAAAGACAGGCATGGAGAGCAAGACGAAATTTATCTAAATATTCCTCTCACTAAGGAGCAATACCTTGCCTTTGTAGAGGAACTCCGCAAGGCAGAGATCTATGAACCCCATTTAGAAGAAGATAAAAACTACTTCGAGGCCTGTTTACCCATTGAAGTAATGGCAAAAAGGGGCAATGAAACCCTAAGGTACGGACCTATGCGACCTGATGGCCTTACACCGCCCGATGGCACAAAGCCATATGCAGTGGTCCAACTAAGGGCAGAAAACCGAGAGAAAACCCTCTTCTCCATTGTTGGATTTCAAACCCAGCTTAAAATAAAGGAGCAGGAAAGAATCTTCAGGATGCTACCCGGTATGGAAAGGGCAGAATTCGTGGTTTATGGAAAGATCCACCGAAACACCTACCTCAACTCCCCTCAGGTCCTTGATGATTATTTAAGGCTGAAAGGAAGAGAAGACCTTTTCTTTGCAGGTCAGATTATAGGAACGGAGGGATATGTAGAGGCAATGTGGGGAGGCCTTTTGGTTTCAATCTTCTTAAGGAAACTTTATAAAACCGGGAAATTGCCAGAACTTCCACCCAAAACAACCATAACGGGCGCCCTGCTCGATTACATAACCCACTATCCTCACAATGACTTCAAACCGATGAACGCCAACCTTGGAATTTTGAGCCCCGTTGATTTCAGAATTCGTGGGAAAGATCGTAGGATTTATAAATCCCAGAGGGCAATAAGGGACCTCACAAAATGGAAGGAAAAGAACTTATCAGAGATTTTTTAAGCTATCTTAAAAACGAGAAAGGCTTTTCAGAAAATACGGTCTCCTCTTATGAAGATGATTTAAACCAGTTCTGGGAGTTTATGCGCGATGGTCTTGGAATAAAGGAACTGGAATTGGTCTCAAGAAACCACATAAGAGAATTCGTCTCTGTACTACTTAGAACGGGCTTTTCTAAAAGGAGCGTGGAAAGGAAACTCTCCTGCCTCAGAACCTTCTTTAAATACCTTAAAAGATTAGGGATTATCGAAAAGAACCCCATGCTGGGAATCCGAAATCCTAAAAGGGACCAATACTTACCCGATGTGCTACCGGAGAAAAAACTCAATGAATTCCTCGACTCCTGGAGGCCTGAAACCCTCAACGATTTCAGAGATAAAGCCATCATCGAACTTATGTACTCCTGTGGACTTCGCGCTTCAGAAGTGGTTGAATTAAAATGGGAATCCCTCCGGGAAAAAGAAAGGGAACTGAAGGTCCTGGGAAAGGGCAGAAAAGAAAGGATTGTACCTGTGGGCGAAAAGGCTTTACAGGCTTTGAACTCTTACAAAGAGATCCTTCTAAAAGAGAAAGGAAACCTGAAGGACTACATCTTCGTCAACAAATTCGGAAACAAACTCACAAGGAGGGCACTCTGGGACATCATTAACAAAAGATTTGAGACACTCGCAAGGCTCTATGGTGTCCATCCCCACGCCCTCAGGCACAGCTTTGCCACCCACCTCTTAAACCACGGTGCCGATTTAAGGTCCATTCAAGAACTCTTAGGCCACAAATCCCTCTCTACCACTTCCGTTTACACCAACCTCCCCTTCTCCGCTCTTCTCGAGGTTTACAGGAAGACCCATCCAAGAGGTAAAGAGGATGAAAAATAAGATATTGCTATGGGCTGGATTTGCCCTCAGCTTCCTCTTCTTAGCACTGGTTCTAAAAGACTTTGAAATAAAGAAACTCTACGAAATTGTCAGCCATTTAAAAATATGGCCCTTGCTTGTCGCCTCGCTGATCTTCTTTGTAAGTTACTCCGTTAGGGCAATAAGGTGGAAATACTTTTTCCCTAAGGAACAGTCCATCGACCTTAAATCCGCCATAGGGTCCTTCTTCATAGGGAATTTTGGCAACAATATCTTTCCTGCAAGACTTGGAGATGTCTGGAGAATCGTCTTATTACACCAGAGAAACGATACACCTAAGAGCTTAGTTCTCGGAGCTACCATCGTCGAAAGGATCTTTGACGCCACTGCCATTCTAATTAGCGGAATTGTTGCTCTACTATATTCAAACCTGCCTCGGGTTTACATTTACACAATTATTGGCCTCTTCCTCCTTATTTTCATCTCCGTTTTCGTAGCCTGGTATCTTGAGGAAAAGTATCAGAACAAATTCAATTTACCGTCTAAAGCGGTATGGATTATAAAAAACCTGAAATTGGCGATGAAACCACTAAATACCCCCACAAAATTCCTTAAAATCCTCGCCATTACCCTCCTTTCCTGGGGGATAGAGCTTATAAGTTTTTACTTCTTCCTCTACGCCTTTGGGATCAAAGCTTCCATTGCCCTTTTGACCCTTATACTCTTCTTTATTAACATTGCTGTCTCGGTTCCATCTGCCCCATCAAACATAGGAACCTTTGAGTATGGATTTGTCCTGGCGGGCGTTCTCTGGAACCATGATAAAAGTTCTATATTCACAATTGCCCTTGTTGCCCATTTTTTCAGATTTTTAGTTAGTATGATACCCGGGGTAATCTTTTCCTCAATCTGGCACTTTAAGCTGAAATCCTAAGCACCCCACTTTTTGAGCTTCAAACCTGCTGCCATCGCAATCGGCAAAAGGTGGTAGGCATACATTATTCCGAGAGAGCCCTTAGCACAGTTTCTTTCAGTAAACCTCTCAATCCCGTCAAACCCCATATATTTAGAGTAAACAAGTAGCGGATTGGGGTGCCAGGAATGGGATTTAAGGAGGGAAGGGGTAGAATGGTCCCCAGTGATAACAAGGACATCGGGATTTACCGATAAAATCTCGGGCAGATAGGAATCGAGTTCCTCTATATATTTGACCTTTTTCAGAAAGTCACCGTCTTCGCCCGCCTTATCAGTGTACTTGTAATGGAGATAGACAAAGTCGTAATTTGCAATGTTTTCCTTCAGGTACCTTACAAGGTCTGCAAAGGCCTCACCCACATCGGGGGTATCCATTCCGAGAATCCTTGTAATCCCTTTGTACATAGGGTAATTGGCAAGGGAAAGTGCCTTCATCCCCGTCCTTTCCTCAAAGCTCTCAACCTTCGGTTTTAAGGAGTATCCCCTAAGCAAAACCCCATTGGCCCTCGGTTCATCCTTTAAAACTTCAAGTATTTTGTCCACCAACTGGTTTATAACCCCTGCCGTCTTCTCAGACTCTTTCTCATGCCCCTTTGCCTCTAAAAGTTTCAACCCTTCCTTCTGGGGGTCGGTATCACTTATTTGGTCGTGCAATCCCGGTCCTTTCAGGATGATTACGAACCTGTGTTCCTTCCCCGGTAAAAAGGTCACCTTGTAATTTTCTATACCTGTTATATTCTCGGAAAGTTTATTAACGATCCTCTTCATCTCTTCCGTTTCAATTCTTCCTGCCCTTCTGTCGGTCACAACTCGATCCGGTGTTATAGTACAAAAATTCGCCCTTATTGCAAGTTCATCATCGGACATAATATAGCCGATACCATAGGCCTCAAGGGCCCCTCTTCCGATTTCAACCTCCTCGGGATTGTATCCAAAGAGTGAAAAGTGGGCAGGTCCGCTTCCGGGTGTAATCCCATATTCCACCGGTATGGTCAAGCCGAGAACAGATTGTGGCGCAAGCTTGTCCAGATTGGGCGTTTTTGCATATTCCAGTTCAGTCTTGTTTCCGAAATCAGGATGTGGGATGCCGCCAAGGCCATCGGCCACTAAAAACAGAATTTTCGTGTTATTTTTTTGATAAAGCTCTCTTATTTTCATTGCAAACCCTCCTTAAAAGGTCTCCTCAAAAAGAAGGTCTTCGTTGACCCTTTTAATTCTCACATTAAAAACCCTTTCCAAAAGTTTCAATTCCACATCCTCTTTTTTCCCAAGAAATTCAATCCTTCCATCGCTTAAGACCAGAAGTTCATCGGAGAAACGATAAGCGAAATTAATATCGTGAATTATGGCAATAATGGTCTTCCCATTTGCCTTCATCCTTCTCAGGGCTCCGAAGAACCAGAGTTTATGATCGATGTCAAGATGGGCGGTAGGCTCATCCATAATAAAAATCTTTGAATCCTGTGCGATCATCCTTGCAATTCTCACTCTGGCCAGCTCGCCTTGAGAGAGTTCCCAGAGGTACTTCTTGCCCAGCTTATGAATCTGTGTAATTTTTTTCGCAGTCTCAATTATGGAGTAATCTACGTCACTTAATCCAGAAAAGCCTGAAATATAGGGATACCTTGCCAGCTCCAGATAATCATCCACCCTCAACACCTCATTGTGGATGATCTCCGTTGAAGGCAGGGCAGAAATGTACTTGACCAGCTCCCTCCGAGGATAGGTGTTAATATCCCTTCCCCAGACAAATACCCTGTTCTTCTCTGGCTTTATGATCCCTGTGAGCAGTCTAAATAAGGTCGTTTTCCCTGAACCATTGGGTCCAATGACCGTAAGAAAAGTACCCTGTTCAACGGAAAAACTTAGATTCTTGATCAACGGCTCAAAAGACTTCACATAAGAAAAGCTTAATTCCTTAACCTCTATTACCTTCATTCCTCTGCCTCCACACTATCCAGAAAAAGAATGGGACCGCAAAGATACCGAGGATGATACTTAAAGGAAGCTCTACCGGCGCCACCACTCTCGAAACAGAATCGGCCACAAGAAGCATCAAAGCCCCTCCCAATCCACTCACAGGCAATAACACTGCATGCTTACCGCCAATTATCTTTTTTATAATGTTCGGGACCATTAGTCCTATAAATCCAATCGCACCAGTAATCGATACAATAAGGGCAGTGCTGGCAGAAGTGGTGAAAAACACCATATTCCTTATTTTGTTAACGTCAATCCCGAGGCTTAATGCCTCATGATCCCCCAGGGTTATCGCGTCTAATTCCTTCATCTTTAAAAGGGGGAGTGAGGCTATTAACATGGCAAGAAAAAGGGCGATTCCCAGTAACGGCAACTCCCCTTCCGTCACAATAACACTTGTAGATCCCCAGAGAATGTAAAGTATCTCCTCCAGCACCTCCCTTTTAAGAACGAGGAGATAAAAAACAATGCCGTTAAAGAAGAAATTGAGAAAGAGGCCACCGAGAATGAGCAGTTCCTTAACAAGACTGCCTCTTACCCGAGCAAGGTAATAGATGAAGAAAATGGCAATGACAGAAAAAAGAAAGGCAGGAATCGAAAAGGCGTACTGAAAACTGATGCCAGCGATCTTTGAAAGGGCGACACCGAGCAAAGCACCCGAAGAAACTCCCAAAATGTATGGGTCAGCAAGGGGGTTCTGGAGAATGGTTTGAAGGGATGCCCCCGACATTGCAAGTACATAACCGGCAACGAAGGTAACCACAAACCTCAAAATTCTAAGCCGCAAAATCTCCTGGGAAGGCATTTTAAATGTGAAATTGGTCACATAGAGGTAACTAAAAGCAAAAAGTAGGATAAGTAAAACACCTAAGTAAATGTACCAGTTTTTCCGCATATTCATAATTTTAAAGTGGTTGCTTTGATTGGACAAAGGCTTTTTCTTATAATCTTAACACAAGGAGGAGTTACATGTCGACGGTAAAGCCCTTTAAAGCTGGAAGACCAAAAAAAGAGTTCGTGGAACAGGTAAATTGTCCACCTTATGATGTTATTTCTGTAAAAGAGGCAAAGGAACTTTACAAAAAGAGCGAACTTAATTATGTCAAGGTAATAAGGCCCGAGGTCCACTTCCCCGACGACTATGACCCCTACAGAGAAGAGGTCTACCTAAAGGGAAAGGAAAACCTGCAACAGTATTTCAAAGACGGCATCTTCTTCGTCGAAGATAAACCTTCTTTGTACATTTACGAAGAGATTATGGGAGACATACGTCAGGTCGGGCTCGTGGGAATCTTTTCCTGCAAAGAATACGAAGAAGGGAAAATTAAAAAACATGAATTGACGAGGGAAGAAAAGGAAATCGACAGGGCGAAGCACATCGATATCCTCGGTGCCCAGACCGAGCCTGTCTTCCTCGCCTACAGGTCATGGGAAAAGTTGGACAATCTCATCTTCGAGGGCACAAAATTCCCAAAAGAATATGACTTTGTTGCTGATGGAGTGAGGCACATCCTGTATCTTGCAAAAGATGATGAATATATAAAGGAAATCCAGAAACTCTTCGCCGAACTTCCTCACCTTTATATTGCCGATGGCCATCACCGCTCCCAGGCGGCCTGGAGGGTAATGAAATGGAGAAGCGAAAGGAATCCAAAACACACTGGGGAAGAGCCTTATAACTTCTTTCTCGCCGTTGTATTTCCCCACAAAGTACTGCACATCATGGACTACAACAGAGTCGTAAAGGACTTGGCGGGACTTACCGAAGAAGAATTTCTCAACAAACTCAGGGAAAAATTCGAAATAGAGGAACTCCAGGTAAGGGGAAACGATGCAAAACCCAAGACAATCCACACCTTCAGTATGTATTTAAACGGTAAATGGTACTCATTAAAGGCAAAACCTTCCATCATTAAAGAGGATGACCCAATAAATTCCTTAGATGTTAGCATTCTTCAAAACGAGGTTTTAGATCCCATCCTTGGCATCAAAGATCCAAGAAGGGATAAAAGGATAGACTTTGTCGGCGGCATAAGAGGCCTCACAGAACTTGAAAGGCTGGTGGATAGTGGGGAATTCAAAGTGGCCTTTGCCCTCTATCCCACAACTATGGAACAACTTTTCAGGGTGGCAGACGCAGGCATGATAATGCCACCCAAATCTACATGGTTTGAACCAAAACTCCGTAGCGGGCTATTTTTACACCTTTTAGATCCGCTACAATAGGGAGGTCACTATGGCGACCATTAAAAAAATAAAAGTAGATGCAAAGTGGGCGGGCAATATGCTCATTGAACTAAAGGCAAGGGATTTGGTCCAGTATGTGGACCAGCCTGAGGCATCCGGTGGGACTAACAAGGGAATGACACCCCTTGAGTATGTTCTTGGAGCAATGGCAAGCTGTATCATTACCATTGGATTAATTATTGCAAAGCAGAAAAGGCTTAACATAAAAGGACTTTCAGCCTCAGCGGAAGGCGAAATAGATTACGATGTTTTGATGGGAAAGGCTGACAAACCTCGTGCAGGTTTCTACAAAATCAAGGTCAATGTTAAGGTCGATGCAGATATGTCCAAGGAAGAGAAAGAAAAATTCTTAAAAGAGATCGAATCTAGGTGCCCTGTGGCAGACAACCTTCTCAATCCTACGCAAGTAGAGGTGGTACTGGAAGAGTAGGGAGAATTTTAGAGAAAACATAAAAAACCTTATAAAGAGGCAGACAGCATATAAAAAGAGTTTTACCGGTACTTGCCGAATTTCTTTTAACTGAATTTTAGCATATTTGTGAGGGTAGCAATTCCTTCGCCCTCTTAGTTGTATAATTTTTGATGGATGAAACTTCTGCTTCTTTCTAAGGTCAATTCCGTTCACACCCAACGCTGGGCAAATGCCCTTTCGGAAAGAGGAATCGAAGTTCTGGTATTCGGTCTTGAAGGCTTGAAATCTAAAGAAAATCCTTATCGCTCTGAAATCACCATAAAAACTGCGGGCATCGATGAACAAAAGCAGGGAGGTTTCAAAGAAAAATTAAATTACCTTAAAGCCTTACCGCTTCTTAAATCCACTATAAAAGAATTCAAACCCGACATCCTCCACGCCCACTATGCCTCCAGTTATGGACTTCTGGGGGCATTGACCGGCTTCCATCCCTTTGTAATCTCCCTCTGGGGTTCTGACATCTTCGATTTCCCTAAGAAATCCTTTTTAAACGCCCTTATTATCAAACATAACCTTAAAAGGGCCGACCTGATAACCTCAACCTCCATTACCATGGCAAAGGAAGGGGCAAATTACACATCAAAGAAGATTGAAGTCGTGCCCTTTGGTGTCGATTTAGAAGTCTTTAAGCCTTCAGAGGGTAAAAGGACCTCTCCCGGCACTTCCATAGTAATTGGAACAGTGAAATCCTTAGAAAGAAAATATGGAATTGACACATTGATTTTAGCCTTTGCCCTTTTGAAAAGAAAATTTGAAAAGGACGACTTGAGGCTAATCATAGTCGGAGACGGCCCCGAAAAGGACAATTTGAAACGACTCACAAAAGATTTAAACATAGAAGATTTTGTCACCTTCACAGGCTTTGTACCCCACAAAGATCTCCCGGGTTATATAAACATGATGGACATTTTTGTCCTTCTCTCAAGGGTGGAAGAAAGTTTTGGGGTTGTGGTGGTTGAAGCGATGGCCTGTGAAAAACCCGTTGTAGTCTCAAGGAAGGGCGGACTTCCTGAGGTTGTTGAAGATGGGGTAACTGGATTTGTCGTTCCCGCAGAAAATCCCGAAGCCGCAGCCTCTGCCTTAGAGACCCTGATCTTGAACAAAGACCTAAGGTCATCAATGGGAAAACGAGGGAGGGAAAGGGTAAAAAAATTATACGACTGGAAAGAAAATGTTAGCATAATGGTTGAACTTTACGAGGAATTGCTAAAACAAAAATCTAAGACCTTTTAAGAAACTTTTTTATCTCTGTAATCCCAATTTTAACTAAATCCGCATAAACAAGACAAAGGGCAATAATAGCGATTAAGCTCACCCCACCCACTGCCACAGGATTACTTACAAAGGTTGCAAAGAGGCTTACAAAAAGCAGAAGGCCAATGGCAGAATAAATCTTTTCAAGGGGGTACCTTACCGGGTAAAGTTTCATAGAAACAAAGGTTTCAAAGGTAAGGAGCACTATAAAAGAAAGCCCCGTCGAAATAGCTGCCCCCCTTGCCCCGAGCTTTGGGACCAGGAGGTAATTCAAAAGTGAGTTGATAAGGAGGCAAAGGCCATCGGAAACTATGAACCAGTAAGTTTTTTTCAGGAAATTTATACCCCTTGCCGTAACTGCCAATACACTGGAGATCACAGGAGGGAAAAGGAGAAAAGGCAAAGTCAGTGAGGCCGGCCTGTAATCCCTTGCCATAATGTAAAAGAGAAGATCCTTAAGGCCTATTACCACAAGGGCGAACAGAACCATCACAAAGCTTATAACCTTTGCAGCGTCGATAAAGAGCTTCTTATTTTCCCTGTCCTTCTCGTAAGTTTCATAAGCAACGGGAAACCAGAAGTTCTGAAAGCCTGAATTTATCAAATACATTACATAACTCAGCTTAAAAGCAACGCCAAAATAACCCAGTTCAGTAAAGGTGGAAAAGGTTCTGAGAAAGATTCGAGAGATCCACTGAAATAGCCACCACAGCAGTGCAGAAGGCAGAAGGGGTAGTCCATAAAGTGCGAGCTTCTTAAGTAAATCAGAGTCCACTTTCACAGGAAGGAGATTGGAATGCTCAAAAATCGTCCCAACTAAAAAGGAAAATCCATTCCCGAATATCTGGCCCCAGACAATGGCATAGAAGTTTCTTCCAAGGAAAAGTGCATAAAGAATCGTTACCCCCACATTTACCACGGATTGGACCACAAACACAGTAGAGTAAAGGAACCCCTTCTTCTGCATTCTGATTACCGCAAGGTTGTAGGTCTGAAGTACCCCCGTGATGAGAGAAAGGGAAACAAGGCCCGCCATCGGATGGTTTTTATCACCGATCAAAAAGAGGGAGAGACTTTCATTAAAAGCAAAGAGCAGGAGAGAAATGATGACGAACAGGGCCAAAGGCGGGAATAAAGAAGTCCAGAAGAGCTCCGAACGCCTCTTTTCTTCAACCTCGTAGAAGTACCGTACAAAACTCTGGTCAAAACCTGCAAGGACAACAACGAGCAAGAAAGAGTAAACCGTTGAGTACATTGTGGACTTTCCAAACTCAGCCGGGGAAATAAGGTATGTGATTATAGGGATGGAAAAAAAGCTAATGATTGCCTGTATCCAAACCCCGAGAGAAAAGGAGAAAAAGAGCTTTAACGCCTCTTTAAAATTGAGCCTCTTAAATCCACCTTTTTCCATGAGAACCTTAGGAGTAAATTATAATCTCAAAACCGTGCAAAAACTATAAAAATGCGGAAAGTGAAAATGAAGCGGTATTTTCATGCAAAATTATAAGCGCAGGGAATTCAATAACTTAAGCTCTTTAATCATCTCTCTCCCTTTATTTCAATGCTTTCAGCCAACTGTTCAGATTTTTGACACTTGAAAATTTTTAATGCTGAACTTATAATAAACAAATTTAAAAAGGGGGTTTTATGTGGCTATTTCTGTGGTTATTCCTCCAGGTTCCCCCGGAAAGGGTGGAACTAAAGGTGTTAAATGAGGGTATAAAACCCGTTCCTCCAATCCTCCAGTGCTAACGGTTCCTGATACCATAAAATGGCCTGAACCATTAGAAAACACGCCTACCATACCTTTCAAAGTGGGAAAGGCTCCGGAGATGAAGAGGATAGAAATCCCCTTCAATGAGGTTCTCTACCAGTCCATCGCCCAGAACACCATTTCAGAATACCACGAAAGAGTCAAAAACGCCTTAAAGAGCAAGGCAGACGATAGAGAAATAGCCCGTCTCAAAATGGAAATGGAAAAAACCTTACTGATGCAAAGGCTTGAAATTTCAAAGATCGAAGGGAAAGATGAGGAAGTGGAGAAGGTAAACAGAGCCCTAACAAACCTTGAAAATCTGATGAAAACTCTGGAGGTGGAAAAATGAACCTGATACTAATGCTATTACTTACCCTGACCGATGTATATACAAAAATGGGGGCATCCCTGAGGGAGAAAATCCAGGGGATGAAGGATAACGAAAAAATCCCCGTCATCGTTGTAATGAAACAGGGATACGACCTTTCTAAATTCAAAGAGGATGACTACGACGGCAAGAGAAAATATATGATGAAGACCGCTGAAGAATCTCAAAAGCCTGTAATAGATTGGCTAAAATCCATCGGAGAAACGGAGAACCTTAAGCAATTCTTTGTAATAAACGGTTTTGCCCTCAAAATTTCAAAGAAGGCCCTTCTGGAACTCTTAGACAGGGAAGATGTTGCCTATGCCATAGAAGATGAGTATAGAAGATGGATCCCAGAAGAACCCCAGAATTATACTAAGGCATCTTATCCCACAGGCTCTTCAGAAGTCCCCTGGGACAGACAGATAATGGAGGCAGATAAAGTCTGGAAAGATTTGGGTTACGGAGGTGAAGGAATCGTCGTTGGAATAATGGATACTGGTGTGGATGTTGACCATCCTGCCCTTAAAGACAACTGGAGAGGAATTGCAGGCTGGTATGATGCAGTAAATGGAAAGCCTACTCCCTATGATGACAATATGCACGGGACGGCCTGTGCCAGCATCCTTGCAGGGAAATACAATCTCGGTATCGCACCAAAGGCAAAATGGATTGCGGTAAAGATCCTTGATAACCAGGGAAGCGGGTCTACATCCCAGATTTTATCAGCCTTCAACTGGATTGCAAGTCTTCCAGACAGTTTAAAACCGAGGATAGTGTCTAACTCCTGGGGATTATCAGCTTGGGATGACGTAACCTTCTTTGACGCCTGTAGCACGTGGAAGGCACTGGGCATTTTCCCCGTCTTTGCCATTGGAAATGATGGTTCAGACCCTACCAAACAATCGGTACCCGGTACCTATCCAACGGTGCTCGCTGTGGGTGCCACCGATCCTAACGACCAGATCCTCTCCTACAGTTCCCGTGGTGGCGCTCCAGACCTGGAAAGATGGAATGATACTGACAACTGGTATGCACCAGACTGGAACAGGCATAAACCGGATATTTGCGCCCCTGCCGACCCCGTCTGGGCTGCCTACCCTGGTGGCGACTATATCAACGACTTTAATGGCACATCCTCAGCCACTCCCCATGCAGCAGGCGAAGCAGCCCTCATCCTTTCAAAGAACCCCTATCTCACCCTCTCAGAGCTTTACCTTACTATAAGAAATAATGTAAAACTAATTCAACCTCAGCGCTACGATTTCCCCAATGACACAACGGGATGGGGAAGGATTGACGCCTACAGGGCTGTTCTGAATACCCCTGAACCAACAAAGTCCAACATTGTTATTCTTGATTACACCGTAGATGATAGGCTCGGAAACAGCGATGGGAGACTCCAACCCGGAGAGAGGGTTTACCTTAGTGTAAGATTTAAGAACAGAGGAGTTTCTGCCACATCGGTAACCGCCTCATTGGTCTTTGATTCCATCCCCGGCTACACCCATTATGTAACATATAATACGAGAAGCGTTTCCCTTGGTTCGATGGGAAGGGATGAGGAGAAAACCGGGACCTTCGATATAACTCTCTCCTCCTCCGCCCCTACGGATAAATACCTCTACTTCACCGTAAAGGTAGTTACCAACGACGCAACCAGGTATCTCTTCTTAAACATACCAATCGCTGCAGCGAACTACCCTGCACATGCGGATGGCATAGTCTATGACAATAACACTCCAACTTATAACACAAGTAATGACGACGAATATGGCAATTATACGTACTTCGCCATGAGGTTTGAAGCCCCTGCACCCTGCAGGTTAGACTCCCTTAGAGTCTACTTTGATGGAACTGCCACCAATGAGACGCTCTTCGTGTGGAAGCATAATGCAACTTACAATGCACCCGATGCGGAACTTTACGGCTATGCCTTGATAAATGTCAATACCGCCGATGCCTGGGCACTGGTTACCCTTTCTTCACCCATCTACATAACCCAGCCCGGCTACTTCTGGATAGGAATTTGTAAAAACGACGCCTATTCGGTACCCTATCAGGATGATGACGGTGCGAAGACCGTCAACCTTTCAACGAACAACAGACTTGATCCATCTTCCTGGTGGGGGAGAGACTACTGGTATGATTTCTGTATGAGGGCCTTTGTTTACATTGATTCAATAACTGCACCTCAATTCACAGAAGTCACATCGTGGAGACTCGACGATAGTTATTACGGAAATGATGACGGTTTTATTGATCCTGGTGAGAGGGCTTCCCTCAAAATATCTATAAAGAACATTGGAATCACTGCAGAACAGGTAGTGGGCTATCTGTCTCCCGCTGATCAGGCAACAGCGGATAGCGTGGTAATAGAAAAGGACACTGCCTACTTCGGAACAGTTTACAAGGGTGAAGGCACCAACGACAATGATCCCTTCATTATCACCTTTACAAAGTGGAGCGGACTTTCTGGCTTTGATCCAACCTTCCAGCTCATTCTCCACTACTATTACGGAAGTGGATTAAGAGATGAAAAGTGGGATACCGTTACCTTTTCTATCACAGGGCCCTACACTACAATGCCTGTTTCTGACACAGTATGGTACCCAATGGGACTCGGTTATGGTTTCCTGCTCAGCAGTTATCCAACATCTACTGCTGATAGATACTGGGCAACCTACGCCCAATTTGGCCCAGGGGTAAACGATTCCATCTATGTTGATTACGTCTACATCTACGGATACAACAATGGAACTACTGCAAGGAACATGTACCTTTACCTTTGGTCACACAACGCCACTTCCAACACCCCGAGCGGCGCACCCTTCTATACCAGTGCCGCAATCAGTGTCCCGGCCGGTGCCAGCCAGTTCTACTTTGCAAGACCTAATATAAAAATTCCTTCCACCTTCTGGTACGGTCAGAATTCAAGAGTGGGTACTACGGGAACAGGCCTCAAGCCGCCCTTCTGGTCTTCTCCTTTTATAGGGCAAAATTATACCCTTGTTAGCACATCAAACAGTACCTGGAGTGGAAGTTATCTGCTCGGTTATGTTGCGGCTCCCCTCTTTATGTATTTCAAAATTATGCATAACCATCCAACCCTTTCCTACTTTACACCCGATGGTTGGGATAGCCCCATTGTGCCTTCAAACTCTAATTCCACACTGCTTCCATCAATCCTTAAAGGTGATACAACGGTTTACATTGCAAGCTGGGTAGCTTTAAACAGAAGCAATGTAAATGCAACCGTCCCATCTGGAAACTCAACGAGGAACATTATGTTCTTGGACAACTACTCCCTTGCTCAAACAACCATCACTGGCCCATATACCATATCACCCTGGAATTATATCTACGCCTCCGGATATCAAACCAATATATCCGCTGGAAGACATAGCCTTGCCTATAAAATCGATTGGGACAACATAGTACCGAGTAATGTATTTAACCACTATCTAAGATGGTGGGGTGAGCAGTATGTCTTTGCACCTATTGGTTATCTAAACTACAACACACCCACCTGGTCCACTTACGCTCCTCTTATGTACACCGTCGGCTCCGGATATACTCCGAATGTAAGGGCTTTCAGGATCAAGACCGTACCCAATCAGTGGACCCTTGTGGCGATAAAGAACTCCAAATACGGCTCAAGCAGTGACTCCATAGACCTCGACCTCAAGATTTTCGATGATGCACCAACTTCACCTAAGGATGGCTTAGAACATCCCGTTGCTGCCTCTGCCCTTGGTCCCGACAAGATCGACTTTATTACCATCTGGTCAACCAGTGAGCAGGATCTCTATCCCGGTGTTTATTCCTTTGGAGCGGTAAGGGATAGCTTCCAGATCGTTACATCTAAATCGGCCATTGGATACTTAGTTGCAAATGGCACCGGTACCTTGGATGTAACACTACCGGATGGTCAATTTGCCTATGTTGAAAATGTGATATTCCCTCAAAACACGAATCCAACATTAACGGTAAGCGTACCCGATGGAAATGCTGATATTGCCCTCTATCTCTACTCAAAGAAGGCACTCACTACCAACTATGGTAATCCATTCCAGTATGTAACGATGGCAGATGCCAACGGTGTTGGCGGAAGCGAAAGCGTAACCTACTCCTCCACCTCTGGTGATGACACAACCGCCCTTGTGGTCATTGTGAAGTCTACAACAGGAAAATCACCGGTAACCATAAGATTCAACAATATTGTAGTGCTACAAGTAGATGAAAATGCCGACAACTTCCTCAACACCATCACCTACACCATACCAACCGTCGCAAAGCCAGGAAACTCCATTGTAGTAACTTCACCAACCCTCCTGCCCTTCAGCGTAAAACTCTACGATGTCACCGGTAGAGAAGTGGCGACCCTCTTCGACGGTCTCGTCAACAAAGGAAAGACCTCCATCTCCATACCTTCCAACCTAAAAGCCGGCATCTACTATGTCGAAGTAAGGTCCGGTGGAAACAGAGAAATGCACAAAATGATAGTGGTGAGGTAAGGGGAGAGAAAAAGCATCTCTTCGGGGCCTTACCCGTTCGGGTAAGGCCCCTTTTCATTTAATAACGCAGTTGACAAAATTTCCTGCCAAGTCTATAACAAATAGTTCCCTTACACTCCTTAAAAAATTCAAGGCAACAACATTAAAATTTAACACCAAATGGCCTTTTATGTCAATTTTAAAAGAAAATATTTTTTAACAACAAGTAGTTTCAGCAACTTTAAAGAAGGCTTAAGATTTTACAGACCTGTCAGTGCCGTGGGATTTATTAAAAAAGGCTTAATACACATTGCTTACCCCTTTATTAAGTTTTGTAGCAAACGAATAAAAAAAGAAGATTTTTTTCAGCGATATAAAATTGAGAAATTGCTTGAATGGGAAAAAAACTGGGGAACGTTCAACGCAGTTTACATTCCGACGGGAAGCGGGAAGTTTGTAATTCAGGTGGTAAAAGGTTCGAAAGTTGCAGGCTACTTGAAGTTTGCCGTCACCGACGAATCAGCCAAAGCCTTAGAAAACGAAGAAAAAATTTTAAAACTCCTTGAATCTGAAACCATTAATTCTTTTTGCTACCCCAAAATTCTCTATTCCGAGAGGTCTTATGGGAAAAAACTTCTCTTTTTGGGCGCCCCTGAACACTTAAAAAGCCCAATTAAATTCAACTTCAAAGCCATTTTAGAATTATGGAAAAATATTTCTGCAATCGAATCCAGAACTCTTCTTCTGGAGCAAATCCCGTGCTTAAAGGATTTGGAGAGTAAAATAAAAGGAAATAGAAATGTACCTCAAATTGAAATCTCAAACATCTTTGATAAAATAATGCTTGATCTCAGGGGCCTTGAAATCCAAACAGGCTTAGTTCATGGTGATTTTAAGATCTGGAACATTTTTAAATTGAAAAATGATAAATTCTATGTTATTGATTGGGAATGGGCGCAAAGAAATTCGTTACCCTTGTGGGATTTATGGACTTGGGCATTTTGGAACTATTTTTCAAGCGGCAAAAGGCCAAACAAAAACAAACTATTAGAAAGGGCTATGGAAATTGCAGAATTATCGGGTAATAAAATGAGCGTAGATATAGTCAAAAACCTATTCAAACTCTATTTAATTTATCTTTACACCACACTCGAAGAATTTGGCCATAAAGATGGACTTACAACCAAGACTTTAGAAACACTTTATTCGCTGTTGATTGAACTATGATCAAACAAATCAGGAGTCTCTTCAACAAGATAATGAAAAATCCTGATTACAGAGCTCTTTTAGAAAATTTTTCATCGCTAACGGCGCTCCAGTTTGTAAACTATGTTTTTCCAATAATTACATTCCCTTACCTCGTACGGGTCTTAGGTGTTGAAAAATTTGGCTTACTCTCCTTCGCACAATCTTTTGTGGCCTATTTTACACTATTAACAAACTACGGATTCTATCTTACGGGAATCCAACAAATCGCAATCAAAAGGGAAGATAAAGAAGAATCTGGCAAAATCCTTGCAAGCATAATCGGAGCTAAAATCTTCTTAATGATCCTTAGCTTCTTTATTTTTAGTTTAATCGTTTTTTCTTTTAAAAAATTCAGGCAGGATTACACCCTTTACTATTTCTGCTTTGCAATAGTCTTGGTTGAAACTTTCACACCTTATTGGTTCTTTCGTGGAATTGAAAAAATGCGCTACATAACAATCCTCACCGCAATTTCGAAAGCATTTTACACTGCAGGAATCTTTCTTTTCGTGAGGAGATCAGAACAGGTCTATCTGGTTCCTCTAATAAGCGCTACATCCACATTACTAGTCGATATTGAGGCTTTTAGAGTAATATATCTTAAGTTTAACTACAAGTTCGTAATCCCTAGGACTAAAGATATAGTGTATCAGTTGAAAGATGGTTTTACTATTTTTATGTCACAAGTTGCCATAAACCTTTATACTACATCAAACACCTTCATCCTCGGGATTCTGACAAACAACACATATGTAGGCTATTACGCTGCTGCACAAAAAATCCTATCCATCATACTATCCCTAATTTCCCTTGTTCAACAAACACTTTATCCATATGCTAACCGCCTTGTTGCAACCCAAAAGGGGAATGCTAAAGTGTTCTTCCAAAAACTCACTAAAATCATTGGAATATCGGGACTTATAATATCTCTTTTTTTGTTTATCTTTGCTCCACTATTGGTAAAAATTATCCTTGGTTCTGGATACCTCCCATCTATCACAACAATCAGGATTTTATCTCTACTGCCTTTTTTAGTTATATTAAGCAACGTATTTGGACTTTTAATTATGCTGCCTATGGGTTATAAAGCAGAATTCATGAAAATCTTATGGGGAGCCAGTATTATAAATATAACCTTCGCCTTAATCCTTGTCCCAAACCTTAAGCACAATGGTACCGCAATGAGCGCAACAATAACAGAAATGTATGTCACCCTCACTATGTGGCTATTTTTACGAAGAAAAAGAATTACAATTTAACATGTACGATAACGTGAAGTCAAAAGTTTTCATAATCGGGGCAGGGATTACTGGTTTAACAGCGGGCATTGGTAATGATTTAACTTTGATATTTGAAAAAGAAAATTTTCCAGGGGGATTGTGTGCAAGTTATTACACTGATTTTAATTGTAAAAAATTTACTCAACGTTTGTCTAAAGAAACCTTTAGATTCGAAAGGGGTGGTGGACACTGGATTTGGGCTTCAGAAAGGGATTCTCGATACATAGAATTTCTGAAACAATTCTCAGAATTGAAATTTTATGAGAGAAAAGCCGCCGTATATTTTAGGAAATGGGACTTAATTGTTCCATATCCTCTTCAGTTCAACCTCTACCTACTACCTGGCGAAATAAAAGAAAAGATAAAACAGGACCTTAGAAAGGTAAGTGAAACTCAAGCAACCTCACTTAAAGAATGGCTTTACAATAATTTTGGGGAAACTTTGTGCGAAATTTTCTTTTTCCCTTTTAACGAGAAATATACAGCAGGATTATTGAATAAAATTTCTTTAAAGGACGAATATAAAACGCCTATTATAAAAGAAAGAATAATAGAGAGTTTAGAAAGACCATCTTATGGGCAAGAATTTGGATATAATCCAAAATTCTTTTACCCTGTAGACGGCCTCGATGCCCTTACCGCAAAAATGGCATTAAGAGCAAATATTTCTTATGAAAAAGAAGTAGTACAAATAGACACGAAGCGAAAAGAAATCATCTTCAGAGATGGAGATGATATTAAATTCGAGTAGGTTGATTTCTACTTTACCTTTGAAAATATTAATGCAGCTCTCAGGAATGTTTGACGAAATTGATTTTCTTCTTCATAACTCTTTGTTGGTTTTAAACATCGGCGCTATCAGAGGAAGAAAGAAAATAGACCATCACTGGTTATATATTCCGGAATCTAAAAGCGGATTTCATCGAATAGGATTCTACTCAAATGTTGATAAAGACTTTCTTCCAGAAAGTCTTGCAAATGACGAGCATATAATTTCTCTTTATGTCGAGAAGGCATATCCGATGGGTTTCGAACGGCAGATTGATGTGGAAAAATCAATAAAGGGTATAATCGAAGAGCTCAAAGAATGGCAAATTATAGAAAAAGAGCTCGTTGTAGATTATACGTTGGTTCCCATTGCCTATTGTTGGGAATCAAAGAAATATTACAAAGATCACAAAGAGAAAATATTAAATCAGAAGAAAAAATTACTCCTTATCCTTTTCAGAAATAGCCCTCTACTTTACATCAACAAATTTACCTGACCCTTATTTTTTAAATCCCTTCATTCTTTACCACACCCGATTCCTTGACACCGAAGAAAATGGAGACCACAATGTATTCTGGATTTTAGCAGGCAACTATCAGGGTGCCAAATTCATTTCTCAATTTGAGTTCTCCATCGACGATTGGCACATTCCCGATGTCAATGTCTGGGGCCCAAATAAGATTGCCTGGATCTTTAGAACATATTTCACCGATTTTCCCCGTACAGGTTTTCAGTCAGGAATATCCTATTCTGGCGCAACCCGTTGGGTTTTTGTGCATCGATTAGAACTCCTTTATTTCAAAAACAAAACAGAACCAATGGGCACTCTGAATGATAACGATTTCGACAGCCTTTCCATCTTCCTTCGAAAACCCATTTTAAATTCCTTTAGCCATTGTAAGTTAACATTCTTTTACAAAAGAAAAGGAGAGGGCTCCATAAATGACAAAGATTATACCTATTACTTAGACTCAGCTCCTCTTGAAACTTTCCTCTCCGGAACTGTTGAACATCACCTCGGAAGTAGTATAAACTTCGAAATAATAACAAAAAAATCGAGGCTCATGCTGGACATATCACTCCAGAAAATTTTTAACAGCAATCACATTAAGGGGAAAAGCTCCTTAGAGCTCTCCGCAAAAATTTTTATTTCAACAAGGGCATATTAAAACGCCTGCAACACCAAGATCAAAGTTTATTCTATGGGATCGAAAAGAAAACTACCTTGAGAACTTTATCCTTTCTCCCCTTTATTGTCTCCATAAGCCAGATTTTTGGCGTTTTAATAATGATACCTAAGGAATTCAAAAGAGAATTCATAAAAATTTAGTGGAGTGCAAGCATTATTAGCATCCTTTTATCACTCCTTTTAGTACCAACATTGAAACACAAGGGCACTGCACTAAGCTCAGTTCTAAAAGAAACCTTCGTTAGTTTTTCGATGCTCATTTTTCTTAGGGAAATCCAAGACACTCAATTCATACCAAAAGCATTATAATTAGCCTCAAATGGATAGTTTTCATTATGTGGTAGTTGGTGCAGGATTTGCAGGTTGTACAATTGCGGAGCGGATTGCGAATATTCTTGGCAAAGAACTCCTCATCATAGAAAAAAGACCACATATTGGGGGAAATTGTTACGACCACAGGAACGAAAAAAACATCTTAGTTCATAAATATGGCCCCCATCTTTTTCATACAGACTTTAAAGATGTCTTTGAATATCTCAGTAATTTTACGGAATGGCATCCCTACGAGCATCGGGTCCTTGCAGTAATCAACGGTAAAAAGGTCCCTCTTCCTTTCAACTTTAACTCCATCGAAACCCTTTTTCCACCAAATTTCGCCTCAAACCTTATAGAAAAATTGGTAAAAACCTACGGAAAGGACAATAAAGTGAGCGTTAAAGAACTAATGAGCTCACAAGATAAAGATCTGAACTTTCTTGGAAACTTCGTTTTTGAGAATGTATATAAAAACTATTCTAAAAAGCAATGGGGGATAGACCCACTCAAACTCGGTGAGGAGGTACTTTCGAGGGTTCCGATTTTAGTTGGAAGGGACGATAGGTACTTCCAGGATAAATTCCAAGCAGTGCCAGAACACGGCTATACCAAAATTTTTGAAAGGATGCTTTCTAACAAAAAAATCAAACTCCTTTTGAACACCGATTTCAAAGAGCTAATAAAAATCGACTTCTTAGAAAAAAAAATTTACTTTAAAGGTAAAGAATTCAAAGGGAAGCTCATCTTTACTGCGCGCATCGATGAACTTTTTAACTTTATATTCGGCGAACTCTCTTATAGAACCCTTGACCTAAAATTTGAGACCTTAAAGGTGAACTACTTTCAGGAAGTAGCAACAGTAAACTACCCTAACGATTATGAATTTACAAGAATTACCGAGTTCAAACACATCCACCCTGTTGATAGTGAGTACACCACAATTCTATACGAGTTTCCGCGAGAATGTAAAGAGAGTGACATCCCTTTTTATCCTCTTTTTACACAAGAAGAAAAAGAAAAATACTACAAGTATCTTGAACTTGCGGAAAAACTACCCAATTTGATTCTTGTTGGAAGATTGGCCGAATTTAAATATTACGATATGGATGATGTGGTTAAAAAGGCATTAGATATTTTAGAAGAGAAACTAAAATGAAGGGCAAAGTCTGTGCGGTAGTGGTAACCTATAACAGAAAAAATCTGCTTTTAGAATGCTTGGAGGCACTTAGAAAACAAACAAGGCCTTTACAAGGAATTTACTTAGTAGATAACGCATCCACTGATGGGACCCCCGAATTACTTTTAGAAAAAGGATACATAACCGAACCCCCGCCTAAAGAGTTAAAGGAGCCCTGGGAAAAGGAATTTACAATTCAAAATCTAACTGATGGTAGTACAATAAGGTTTCATTATGTTAGAATGCAAGAAAATACGGGTGGGTCAGGTGGGTTTTATGAAGGAGTTAAAAGAGGCTACGAAAAAGGTTATGATTGGCTTTGGCTTATGGATGATGACGCAGAACCCAAAGAAGACGCTTTGGAAAGGTTAAGTATGTTTTTTAAAGAAGATAATAATGTTGTAGGTTTAACTGGATTGGTTTTATTGCCAGATGGTACTGTATTCAAATACCATGTGGGAAGGGTGAATTCTAAAAACATTTTTCCTTTAGGGCACTCCCCTTTAGATATGAAAGAATATCAAAGCGAGGTAACTGTGGTCGAGATGGCCTCATTCGTGGGTTTAGCAGTAAGAAGAAACGCAATTAAAAAGGTCGGTTTCCCCAGAAAGGAATTTTTCATCCATCACGATGATGTAGAGTACTGCATACGTCTGAGAAGTGTAGGGAAAATTTTGCTTGTGCCTAAGAGCATAATATTTCATAAAGAAGCCGCAAAAACAGGAAGGATAGAAAAACGGCTATTGGGAAGAAAGTTTGTAAGAAAGAAGTTTAACGAACTCTGGCTTACTTATTATGGTATTAGAAACTTTGTTTGGCTGGGTAAAAAATATTCAGAAAATAAATTCTTATTTTATTATAAATTAGTCAAAAATTTATTCAAACAAATATTAGTCGTTATTTTAATCGATGATAACAAATTTAAAAGAATTAGGTTCATCATAAATGCTTACTTAGATGGATTAGTTGGCAATTTTGATAATGAGAAACCAAAGAGGATTTTATATTGGTGAGCAGGTTTTGGAATTCAAAACCTTGAACATTATTTTTTTATTTTAACTTCCCTGTTCTTGCTTTTGTATTTTAGTAACCATTAAATCATAATGACAAGTACGACGAGGAGTCATAGTTGATTGACTCTAAAAATGAACTAAAATACAAATTTAATCAAGTTGAAATTTCTTGCAAAATAGCTTAAAATCTTATTAATTTTAAGAAAAAAGTATTTTTTGCAATGATCGATTTCTCGATTGTTATAGTAAATTGGAATTCTACAGAATACTTAAGGGAATGCATTAAATCACTCAAAAAACATACTAAAAATTTATCATACGAAATTATTGTCATTGATAATAATTCAAATGATTTTAACCCTGATGAGTTTGAATCAGAATTCCCTGATATCAGAATAGTAAAGAATAAAGAAAACTTGGGATATGTAAAAGCGGCAAACCAAGGAGCAGCCTTGGCAAGAGGAAACTACTTGGTACTGCTTAATCCAGATACCTTGTTCATCGATAACTCACTGTATAAGATGAAAAAAGTCTTAGATGATAATCCAGAAATCGCAGTAGTGGGATGCAAAGTTTTAGATAAAAACTTAAAAGTAAGCCCATACACTATCCTTCAACTACCATCACTTAAAGATCATATCCTGAGAGAACTTCACTTAAAAAAGAACTTATGCAAGCCCAAGGATTATTATGAACAAAGTCGATACGTAAGCGGTGTTTCTGGATGTTGTTTTATGACCAGAAAAGCCTTAATAAATAAAGTTGGACTCTTTGACGAGAACATAGTAGCTTACAATGAGGAAGTAGATTTCTTCTTAAGAATCAAAAAATTAGGTTACAAAGTATTCTACCTCGCAGAAACCTCTATCATTCATTTCGACGGAGGTAGTTACTCATTAGTACCACTTCAGCGAGAAATAGACCTAAGAAAGAGCAGGCTCTATGTGGTTAAAAAGCATTATTCCAAGAGAATTTATTTAACTTGGCTTTTATTTGAAATAATCAATCTAATCTTAAAATCGATTTTAACTGGTATATTAAGCTTGCTACCTGGTTCAGCTAAGTTAATAAGAAGAGAATTTTTTAATAGAAAATTAAAGATTTTACACGAAATCTTTAAAACTGCATGTTGAACATTTTATCATTGCTTGCCTTTGCAGTAATATTATTTTTAAGTTCACTAAATCCTTTTAAGACATTGTATATCCTGATATTATTTACCATTTTTTTCAACCCCCTCATCCATTATCCATATAAGTATTATCTTTTTTCGCCAATTGGCGGCGAGAGTGGTGCCAATCTTTTAGATGTAATGAGTCTTGCATTTTTGATTGGTTTTATATTTTACTTTTTAAGTAAAAGAAGACGAGCCTTTATAACAAAAGCAGAAATTCTATTGATTTTATTAGTTTTATTACTAACAATTCCTGCTATAACGGGTCTTAAAAGCGGCCATACTGCAATTTCCGTCCTTAGAGACATGAAAAACCCTTTCTATTATTTTTTGGCTCTACCATTAGCTTCATGCATCGACTCAGAAAGAAAATTAAAAAAAGCTATCAACTTTATTTTAATACTATCCTATTGGGGTTTAGTATACTTTTGGATCTCAAAAATTCTTAATATCTCTTATTTATCAGAAAGCCCAGGGGGGTCGCGATTAATTCCTTTAACATCTGGAATTGTTAAAACTGCTTACGGTTTTTATAGCACATTCCCATTTTTCGCCTTCGGCTACTTTTGGAATCTTTCTCTTTATATTGCAGAACATAGTAAAAAATTCTTTTTAAGAAGTTTTTTATTTTTCCTAACAATATTTATCTCATTGTCAAGAGGGGCGTTTGTTGCACTTATCATTTCCACAATTACATTTTTATACTTTAGTGCTAAAACTTTCTCAAAAAAAATAGATGCAAAATCAATGAAATTTATCTCTATTTTTACGACAGCACTGATTTCATTTATTTTCATATTTCAAATAATTACACTGGAAAATTATACCTTTGCTGAAAAGCTATTGAAGATTCCATTCGTTGAACGTTACCTTAGCATTATAAAACCAGAAATTACTACACAAGAAGCTGTTGCAAGTGCTGAATTCAGATATAAAGCCATCACATACTTTAGATACCATAAAGAAGAAAACCCCAATTTCAATGAATTGATTGGTTATGGATACGGAGAAATTCCATATACCCCTTTGAAAATAGAGTTAGCAGAGTATTTAGGACACTCTGCAATAGGCTGGGGAATTTTCCGTCTTGGATTAATACTATTTTCAATATACATAATAATTTTATTTGTCCTGTTAAAAAGAGTTGGTAAATTCGTGCTTCAGAATGATGAAAAATTCCACAAAACGCTTTACATCGCCAACCTTTCATGGTTTGTATACAACTTCATAAGAGCTTTTCCTGCTGATACCTTGTTCAGTAACAATACATCTTCTACTATGACGCTCACAATAATGCTTGTATTTTTCCTATCAACCTATAAACAATTAACAACAAAAAAAGAAAGCATTACTTCATGAGAATTTTAATAGTTACTTGTGGCTTATCATCTGAAGTTGCGGGCATATCAAGTGTAATATTACAACTCGCTAAACAATGCAAACAAAAAGGACACACCGTAATTGTAGTAGGGAATACTAAAAAGAACCCAAAACTCGTAGAACAACTTATTTTATCAGGGATTAGAGTAGAAAACATTAATCTCTCTACTTCTTATCGTAATTTGCTTTCAAATCTAATAACTTTCATAAAATTAGTAAAACAATTTAAACCAGACGTGATTCACACTCACGATAGATGCTCCGATATCAAGTCATTCTTAATTTGTAAACTATTTAAAATAAAACATATAATTACGATCCATGGCATTGTGAGTGTATGGAAGAAATATGCAAATGAATTCAAATTTTCAAATAAATTCCTAAATCCGTTACTCAATAGAATATGGTTTCATGTGCTAAAAAAAGTCGATCATGTCGTAGCAGTTAGCGAAGCTGTGAAATATGATCTATTAAAAACCATACAGTTAAACGAAAATAAGATTGTAACAATTTACAATACAGTTGACTTAGAAAGGTTTTCGCCCATAAGTTATTTACCATCCCAACTACGTAAAGAATATTTCCCTGATCTTCCCAATAGATTTACTCTTACTTTCGTAGGACGTTTAGTCAACGAAAAGAAACCAGAATATCTAATACTTTTAGTTAGCGAATTAGTAAGAAGAGGCTACGATTGCCAAGGAGTTTTTGTGGGAGATGGGCCACTGATAACCAATCTCCAAAAAGAAGTCCAAAAGGCAGGATTAATAGACCGCATTTTTTTCTTGGGAAAAAGAAATGATATGCCAATTATCTATAACATATCTGACATTGTGTTGAATTTCCATGAAGGAGAATCTTTTGGTCTGGCTGTTGCAGAAGCTTTAAGTTGTGGAAGACCGGTTTTAGCTGTTGCTGGGGGAAACATTCCATATTTAATAAAGCACAACTTCAATGGATTTTTAATAAACGATTTAGACGTTAAAGTCGCATGTGACCATATTGTCACCCTTATAGAGGATAATAAAAAGTGGATTGCAATGGCTCTAAATGCGAGGAAAATTGCAGAAAATCTGTTTGGAAAATATGACTTTTCTGAAAAGTACTTGAAGTTATACTCAACTGTATGAACGTTGCAGAAATTACAAGACAACTTTTTAGTGAACTTGAAAAAAGGGGAATAAGATATTGCATATACAATGGTTATGAATATCTACCGAATGAGGTAAAAAGCGACCTTGATATTGCAATTGAAAAGAGAGCTTTTAAGGACCTAGATTATATCATATATAAATGTTCAGAAAACAATAACTCCATAGTCTTACACAAAATTTGGCACGACCCATGGAGAATCGCATATATAATATCACCTCTTTATATTGAAAAACCTTACAGTTTGCAATTGGATTTCTTTGGAGAGTTTACACTACGTGATTATAAAAAAAACAATACAATTTTAAGGTATTTAATTCTGGAAGAAGATGAGCTATTACTTGAAAGGAACAAAAAAGACTATTTTTATATTCCTTCGCCCTATTTGGAATTTTTTGTAAAGTTAACTACAATGATTTTTAAAGCCTCCTATTCTCAAGAAAAATTCGCTAAAATTTTAGAACTTTACCAGAACGAAAAAAATAAGGCTCAAGATCTAATAATCAGATTTTTCCAAAACCTTAGTTTAGAAATTTGCTCAAATCTCGAGAAAAATAATTTTGAATGGTTCGAAAAAAATAGAGACATCTTGATTAAAGCACTGAAAACTAATAAATTTAAATATCTTACCCCTTCAAGAATTTTCTTGTCTGTTAAAATGATAATACATCGTATCCTTAGACCAGTTGGTATGACTATCACTTTTTTAGGTCCTGATGGCTGCGGTAAATCGGCTATAGTAAATAAAACAGCCGAACTACTTTCAAAGAGTTTTCACGGTAGAAGTCTGTTCTATTGGAGGCCAGAGTTATTGAAACAACCAGGTGTTGCATTTGGATTAAGAGAAGACACAAAAACAGACAATCCAAACCCACATGATCTCCAACCGGAACCTTCCATAAAATCATCCTTTAGATTTTTGTATTACCTATTCGATTTTGTAATTGGATACATTTTGAAAGTCTATCCATTAAAAATTAAAAAACATCTCTGCATTTTTGATAGATATTATTATGATGTTTTAGTTGATAAAAAAAGGTATAATCTCTCTTTACCAACATTTATTTTAAAGTTGCCTTTGCCGCTGATACCTAAACCTGACATAACGTTCATCCTTGATGTGCCACCACAAGAACTTTATAAAAGGAAACAAGAGTTACCTTTATCTGAGCTTGAAAGGCAAAGAAATTTGTTCTTATCGTTGGCTAAAAAATTGCCAAATGCAATTATTATTGATAATAATCGCTCTTTGAAAGAATCATTAAACGAAATTACTTATAAAATTTTGAGTACAAAAAGTTACAAAACACGAGGCATATTAAAAATAAAGGAAGACCATACGAAAAAATGAAAATAATATTAATAGCGTATGCCTGCGAGCCTGGTAAGGGCTCTGAACCCAGGTTAGGTTGGTTATGGGTAAAACATTTATCCCGGAAGCATCGGGTATATGTAATAACAAGAGTAAGTAACAAATACGCTATAGAAAAGGAATTGAGTAATAACCCAATTCCAAATCTAAACTTCCTTTACTTTGATCTTCCTAAGCCCCTTCTATTCTGGAAAAGGGGCAGAATAGGAGTTCAAATCTATCATTATTTATGGCAAATAGGCATCTTTATCAAATTCGGATATCTAATAAAAAGACGAAATTTTGATATAGTTCACCATGTTACTTTTGGACACAATTGGCAGCCCGTGTTCCTTTCATTAGTAGCAAAAAATTTCATCTGGGGACCGATTGGTAGCGAAGATACCCCAAAAATTATACTGAAACAACTTCCATTTAAATATAAAATAAAAGAATATTTAAGAGAACTTGGAAGATTCATTTTACTTAACTTAGATCCATTTGTTCAATTGACCGCAAGAAAAGCAAAGGTTATTTTAGATTCCTCTTCAAGATGGACAAAAAAATACTATCACAAGGACATTCAAGCTAAGATTATAAAGTTTCCTCAAAATGGCATTGATCCAGAAGAACTCCCCCTCACTCCTAAGGAAATCTTGGAAAAAAAGGATTACAAAACCTTCAACATTGTTTTTGTTGGTGAATTTGTTCCATGGAAAGGGATTTTGTTCGTTGTGGATACTATCAAAAAGTTCGCTGAGTTTGCTGGAGACGATTGGAAAGCTATTTTAGTTGGATATGGCCCAGAATTAGAAAACGTTAAAAGAGAGTTATACTACTTAGGTAAAAAAGTCGCATTAACGGGAAAAATAAATATTAATGAAGTCTGGAATATCCTAATAAATGGGAATGTATTTCTATATCCCAGTTTCCACCATGGCCAGGCAACAGTTTTGATGCACGCATTGGCTTGTGGATTACCCGTGATATGCATAGAAGGAGACGCTACTGCAGAAACCATTACTTCAGATTGCGGCATTGTTGTAAAATTGGGTGACAAGGAAGAAATAGTTAGGGGATTAACTGAGGCACTACTAACTTTATATAAAGATCGAGAATTGTTGAAAAAACTTTCTAAGAATGCACAAGAACTGGTTTTTAGAGAGTATTCCTGGGAGAAAAAAGTAGATTTCGTAACAAAAATTTACTATAACCTATTAAACAACATAGAAAAATGAATATCCTTTTAGTCCATAATTTCCATCGCTCGGGGGCCCCAAGTGGAGATGATATTGTAGTAAAACAAGAAATTCAACTTTTGAAAAGCTACGGGCATGAAGTGATTTTGTTTTCGAAAAATAACGATGATTTTGAAAAACTTAATTTCATAAAAAAAATCGACACCTTTTTGCACCTTGATTATTCACAGAACGTATATAAAGAGCTTATTTCCCTTATAAAAAGTGAAAAATTTGATATAGCACACATACATAATATCTTCCCACTTATTACGCCCTCTGTTTACTTCGCATTAAAAGCATCTGGAATCCCAATTGTACACACTCTGCATGACTTTCGTTTTTTCTGCGCTAATGCCTTCCTTTTTAGAAATGGGAACATCTGCGAATTATGCCCCACTGAAAGCACTATTAATGCCGCGAAATATAAGTGTTTTAAAAATTCTTTTATTGGCTCTGTATTTGTTGCAAGGTATCTTTCGAAAATTAAAAAAGAAAGATACTTCCTTATTCCTCAAAAATACATCGCATTGACAGAATTTTCTAAACAAAAATTCATTGAATTTGGCATTCCTAAGGAAAAAATAGCGGTTAAACCTAATTTCGTTGAAAATTCACTCCCTAATCCAAAAAAAAAGAAAGCAGATTATTTTGTCTATGCAGGCCGTTTATCTGAGGAAAAAGGTATCAAAATTCTAATAAAAGCTTTTGCGGATGATAGACTTAGACAAATCCCATTAAAGATTATCGGTTCAGGTCCTTTGGAATGGGAGCTTAAACAGGCAGTTGAGAAATACAATTTGAAGAATATCGAAATCCTTGGATTACTTAGTAGATTAGAAGTCCTCAAACAAATGGAAAGTAGCATTGCAACCATCTTTCCCTCTATTTTGTATGAAACTTTTGGGCTTACGATCGTAGAATCCTTTTCTGTTGGAACTCCTGTAATTGCCTCAAATTTTGGGACGATGAGCGTTTTAATCAAACCCTTTAAAACCGGCCTACTTTTCGAAAGAGACAATCCTGAGGACTTAGCAGAAAAAATACTATATTTGTACAACAACCGAGAATTGGCTTACGAAATGGGGAAAAACGCTCGAGAAGAATACCTTCAAAAATACACACCAGAGGTGAATTATAATTTATTGATGCAAATTTATGAAGAAGCAATCAACGCTAACAAATAAAGTAAAGGTTGCTATAATTGGTTCAAGGGGACTGCCTCCAAGGTACGGTGGTTTTGAGGTTTTTGCCCATTACTTAGCACAGCATCTCGCCGATCAGAATTATCTTCCTGTAATATACTGTGTGAGCACACTTAAAAATTTGGAGTACGATAGAAGAATAAAACGCGTTTTTATAAAAACCCCTCCAATCAGGTCTCTGGAAAAGCTTACATTAAGTAATCTCGCCACTCTTCATGCGGTCTTCTCAGAAAAGGCTGACGTAATAATTTACTTAGGAGTCTCTGGCGGGTTGACCGCTTGGATTCCAAAATTACTCAAAATTCCAATAATTCTTAACCCTGACGGCCTTGAGTGGAAGAGAAAAAAGTGGAATTTTTTGGGAAGATCCCTTTTGCTCCTTCTTGAGAGAATTGCTGTAAGACTCTCTGACACAATTGTTGCTGATAATGTTGCCATCGGTAACTATATAGAAACAAGATATAGGAAAAAATGGGTCTTCATACCCTATGGGTGCAATGATTGCCTCATCCATGAAGGTAAGTGGGAAGAATTAAAAGAAAGTTACGGTTTAGAAAAAAATAATTATTACCTTGTTGTTGGGAGGAATGTTCCCGAAAATAACCATGACCTTATTATCAGCGGATTCCTGAAGAGCAATTCCGGCAAAAAACTGGTGATTGTCTCAGATAAACCAGCAAATAAACCTGCAAAGGATGAAAAAATTATCTTTACAGGCCCTATCTTCGACAATATCAAATTAAATACTCTCAGAAAATACGCTTTTGCTTACATTCACGGGCATAGTGTAGGAGGTACAAATCCGTCGCTACTCGAGGCCATTGCCTGTGATAACCTTGTAATTGCCTATGATGTACCTTTTAACAGAGAGGTTTTAGAAAAATACGGCCTTTATTTTAAATCCGATGAGAAACTGGAAAATATCATTAAAAGCCTTGAACTCGCTGATGATCCAATACAAACAGGGATACTGAAATTTTACGAACAAATAAGAGTAGAAAAATACAACTGGCAGAGGGTAGTGGAAGCTTATGAAAAAATTATAAGAGAAGTTGCAAAACCATGAATATATTGTTAATTCTGCTCTCCGTTGGTTATCCCAAATTAATTCCCGACGATGTGCTATTTGAATCCCTTATAAGAAACCAATATTTTCAACTTCAAAACGTACGATTCTCAATACCTCCAAAATTTTCGGGATTAGAAAAATCAGTTTACAGTCAGAACATACTTCACACTTTCACAGTGAATTTCGAATATTTTTATGATTCAACAGGTACCCTTGATCTCTTTCCAAGATTTTTCTACAAATACAATAACATGGGCGTTGTCATTGAGCCACTTTTCAGGCTTGGTAAGGTAAGGGGTTGGCCCTACGCTAAGTGGCAAGATATAGTTTGCGGAGCTTATTCAAGGGCATATTGGTATTATGAGCTTCCAAATTTTATCTTTTTTCTGGGAAGAAATAAACTTCAGGTGAACTTAGAAGGAATTTTGTCAGAAGAAGACCCTCCCATTGATGGATTCCTGAGCATATTTAGAGGTAAGTATGTCAATTTTTCCTTCTTTTTAGGACAACTGGATTCAAGAATACCGAGGGATTCGAGTAATTTCTATGAAACAGGCAAGCTTTACAATCGCTATCTATCAATACATTCCTTAGAATATAAAATCAAGCGATTAACTTTTTCTTTTACCGAGGCTGTTCTTTATTTCTCAAACACAAATATGCCGGATTGGTACTTCCTTAATCCATTTATGATCTACCATCCACGGGTATTAGATTCGACAGAAGGTGGTGAACACAACACATTCTGGATATTATCAGGGAACTATTGGGGTGCGAAATTTTCTTCGCACTTTGAGTTTCTCATTGACGATTTTCATCTTCCCGATCCCGATCAGTGGGCACCTCATAAACTGGCCTGGATTTTTAAGAGTTACGTGATTGATTTTCCGTTTAAGGCGTCTGTCTCTGGACTCTCTTACACAGGGGCAACACGATGGACCTATACTCACGGCTTGAGTTTGCTCTATTACAATAACCGCGGTGAAGTTATGGGTAATTTGAACGAAAATGATTTCGATAAGCTTGAGATTTTTACAAGAAAACATTTCGGCAACAAACTGGACCTAAGAACCTCATTCTGGTTTAAGAGAAAGGGAGAAGCAAATACGGAAGAAAAGGATATCTACTGGGAGAGAGGAATTGATTATCCACGAGAATATTTTTTGACGGGAATTGTAGAAAAGCGCCTTGGAACAGGTATTGAACTGGACTTTCACACGCCCCGGATTGTTATCCGCTCAAATTTCGAATATGACTGGATTTGGAACTATAAGCACCTTCAGAGTAATAAGGGTAGTGAGCTAAGGCTTAAACTTTACGGGAGTGCAGGCATTTTTTAAACTAAATTTAAAATCTTGAAACAGGACCTAACCAGAATTCCTCCTGGTCAAAAACAGGTTAATCTTTTTATTCTTAAACCTCGTAATCCTCAAATACCCCACCACATATACCACTAGATAAAGCAGATACAAAGCGATCAATACTTTTGTGTTTGATCGGAAGAAAAAGGCAAGAAGGCAGGTGAGGAGGCTGCCAGTCCAGAAGAGTGGAGAAGTCTTCGCATTGTTCCGCACATACCTCTTGAATACGAGGGAATGCATATGTAAAAAATCTGCATCCATCGCATTCTTTTTCTTTGCAAAGCGCCTCCGGTAAATGGAGAAAATCGTTTCCGTGAATGGATAGGCAACGCAGAGAAACGGATACCAGGGAGATATCCTTTGATTTCTGTAAACAAGAAGTATTGATGTTGTGGCAATCAGAAAGCCAAGGAAGTAGGCACCGTTATCGCCGAGCAAGATCTTACCAGAGGGATAATTGTTCAAAATAAAGCCCAAAAGGGCAAAAATCGCAAGGAGAGAAATTGAAAAGACAACAAAGTCTCTTACAAGGTAAGCAGTTAAACTGTAAAAACCGAGGATTATGATTCCTATTCCGCTGGCAAGTCCGTGAAGTCCATCAATAATGTTAAAAGAATTGGTAATTCCCGCGACAGCAAATATTGTAAAGGCTAATCCGAAAAAGGTGATTTTGAGCACCAGGTCAATAATGGGAATATCCACGTAGCTTATGTAAACCTTAAAAACGAGGCTAAAAAGCAAAGCGGTACAGAAAGAGACAGACAATCTTATAGAAGGTCTTACCTTCTGGAACATATCCTCGTAAAGGGCTATGAGGACAACAGGCATAGAGACTAAAATAAGTAAGAGAAGGCCTTTTAAATTAACCACTAATCCAGCGAGTACCAATGAAATAACAATTGCAATTCCACCCATCCTTGAAACCTTTTCAGGGTGTACTTTCTGAGGCCCGCTTCCCGGCGTATCTTGAACGGCCTTAAGATTGGCAAAATGTCTACTTAGAAGCCACGAAAGTAAAAAAGCTATAACGCTTCCTGCAAACAGTCTTACTTGTAGAGCTAAAGCCTTTTTTAAACTACCTAACATTTAAGTTACTACCATTCTCACCTGCAAAATTATAACTCTCTTGAAAAATAGATTCAACAGGAAGTTAATGCATAATTAACCTCAAGCGGTACTCTGCCATTATAACTTATCCCATGCTTTAAAATATTTTCACAGGGAGAAAGAATGCCGGTTCTTGAGGTAAATTCGCTGATAAAATTTTATGGGAAGGTTCAGGCCTTGAAAGGTATCTCCTTCTCCGCTGAAGAAGGGGAAATTTTCGGGCTAATTGGCCCTAACGGAGCGGGAAAGACCACTACCCTTAGAATCCTTTCTACCCTACTAACTCCATCGGGTGGCGAGGTTAAAGTTTTGGGATTCGACGTCCAAAAGGATGCATCAAAGATTAGAAAATTCATCAGTTACCTACCTGAAGAAGCGGGGGCTTACAGGAACCTTCGGGGCATCGACTACCTGAAACTAATGGCCCATCTTTACGCCGATGATAAAAAGGAAGTTGAAAAAATGGTCTTAAAGGCTATTGAAATTGCGAAATTGGGGGACAGGATTTACTCAAAGGTTTCCACATACAGCAAGGGAATGACGAGAAAGCTCCTTTTGGCCCGCGCCCTTATGCACGAACCAAAACTTGCCATCCTCGATGAACCCACATCGGGCCTTGATGTTTTGAATGCCCACGAAATAAGGAAAATCATCAAGGAGTTTGCCAGAGAGGGCAAAACGGTGCTCCTTTCTTCTCACAATATGTTAGAGGTCGAATATCTCTGTGACAGAGTCGCCTTTATCCATGAAGGTAATATTGTAGAACAGGGAAAACCAGAGGAACTTAAAAAGAAATACGGGGTAAAGAATCTGGAAGAGGTCTTCGTGGAGGCTGTCAAATGAGAAAGTTCACTGCACTACTGATTAAGGAATTAAGGGAGCTTATCAACAAACAGCTCATTGCATCCTTCGTTATCATCATCTTAATGTTCCAAATTATCGGAAAAATCGGCGAATCTGAGAGTAAAAAACTGGAAGAAAGGAAAGAGATCGGACTTGTAATGCTGGATGAGGGTAAGTACAGTAAAACCATAGAAACTACCTTGCGAAGCATCTTTAACGTCTATTATGTCGAAGGTAGTACTCCAGAAGAATGGATGAAAAACGCTTACGAATCGGACATCAGAAATGTGGTTGTAGTCCCTCAGGCTTTCTCGAGGGAAATCGAAGCAGGGAAAAGGGCAAAAATCGAGGTCTACGCAGTTACAAAATCTCTCGGAATAAGGGAACGCATTCAAAAAACGATACTTACAAGCATCATCAACAGCCTGAACGCATCCATATCCCGAGAACTTCTCCTCGAAAAAACAAAGGGAGAAGATCCTGAATTTCTGACAAAACCCGTTTCAACAGAGGAATATGTCTATCTGAAGGGCAAAATATTAAAGGCATCGTCGGATGCCATATTTGCTTATATGATCCAGCAATCCATTTTCATTCCTATCATTCTCTTTCTCTTGCTGGTTTTCACCTCTCAGATGATTGCCACTGCAATGGGCCAGGAAAAGGAAAACAAGACCCTTGAGACCCTCTTAACCACACCCGTTTCCCGCGCCTCCATCATTTTTGCAAAGATGATCTCCGCCGTTATCCTTTCTTGTATTTTCGCCGGTGCTTATATGTACGGGTTTAAAGGATATATGTTCGCTGGAACCGGCGGGGCATTAAGTGAACTCATCAAAATTGCTAAGAATTACGATCTTGCACTCCCCGTTCAGGGGATCATTCTCTTTGGAATTTGCATATTTCTTTCTCTCTTAACAGGACTCTTGATGACAACAATTATTTCCCTCTTTGTGGAGGATACCCGATCTGCCCAGTTGGCCATAACACCCGTAATGATCCTGCTTCTTGTACCCTATTTCCTCAGTTTCACCGTAGACATTATGGAACTAAGCCCCGTGGCGAAGACCGTTATATACCTGATTCCCTTCACCCACCCTTTCTACTTTTATAAATTCTATATGCTGGGCTATATGAAGGATGTTTTCTTTGGAATTGGCTACTTAGTTCTACTCAATATTCTCCTTACCCTACTCATCATTAAACTATTCTCAACGGACCTCCTCCTCACTGCGAGAATTAACCTGAGGAGAGGCAGGTAGGAAAGGCGAATCGGAATTTTTTTAACGCCTTTCCTCTGTTTTTCAATCCTTGCAAATCCTTAATCTTGATTGCACAGATTCAAGTGTATAATTAGTTCAAATCAAGGAGGGAATGATGATTTTCAAAAAAATACAACACGCTATTTCTTTAGCACTGCCAGCTTTGGTGCTTATCCTTAGCTGTGCAAAGGTAAATAACAATAACACCCTCACTGAGAATGCAACACTAAAATTTACCGTTTCTGGGTACGAATTGTTGGATATGGCAAAGGATGGATCCTGGTTTGCAGGCTATGACGTAACCAATCACAAAGTGGCCGGATTCAGCGGGGCAAACGGAAGTAAAATCTGGGAATACACAATCCCAAAGGTCTGGATTAACACTTATGCAGGACCAGAAGAGGTTCAGGACTGGGTGCGTTATGGCGCAAAAATTACCGATGATGGAAACTATATCCTTTTAGCCTGCGAATATACTAAAACGATATTGAGCAAAACGGGGACCGTGATCTTTTACGCCGATAGCTTCAACTACGGAGATATAAGTTTCTCTCTCGGAGGACCCGCCGATATAACCGGGGACGGTTCCTATTTTGTTCAGGGAAATCCTCTGACCCTATTTACACAAACAGGACAAGTAGTATGGTGCAAAGCGGGTGATCAATACGGAAGCTTATCAAATAACGTGGCAATCAGCAGAAATGGGAGTTATGTGGCAAGGGATTATGGTGACGTTTATCTTTACGACTTCTCGGGAAATCTCGTGCGCAGAATACCGGATAACGAAATTGTATCACATTTTATCAAGTTTTCTCCGGAGGGTGACCTAATATTCTGGGGTGGACTGGGCGGAGGCAAAGTAATCGATCTTATGGGCAACACTATCCATTTGGAAACCACCAATGATTTCTACGGAGTTTCCGATATGGCCATACCCGAAAGCGATTCCCTCTTATTTGTTGCACTCGCTGGGAAAGTGAAACTTTACACCCTCTCATCAACATCCTCTTTACTCTGGGAAAACGATTCCACCCCAGGTATGGTTTACGTCGATGTGAGCAGTGACGGAAGCCTGTTTGGTGCTATAGGTGGGGGCTATGTTTACATATTTGACAGGAATGGACAGATTCTCTTTTCCGCCAGCCAGGATGGAGGCTCAGGCGGGAAAATAATAATCGGCGGGAGAATAAGAATCTCCGCCAACGGTAAATATTTTTGTGCTCAGGGAGGCGGAGGAATATACTACTACGAAATGAAGTAAAATTATTTAATGAGTACAGGCAGCAGGCTTGCCCTCGTCTTTTACTATTCTGGCAAGCACAGGTACAGCATTAATGCCCTTTTGGGGGCCATTGAACAGGATGAAGAGCTTAAAAACCTAAACACCTTTCTCTTCGAAAATCCTCCGGATCTTTTAAAGGGCATTAGGGGACTCCCAAGCGATTATGAAAAAGTAGTTGTAGGCATCTCCTTCTTTACCACGGAGCTCTGGGAAACCATAAATCTTGTTGAATCAATAAAAAGGCTTGAGAGGAGGGTCTTTCTCATTGCCGGTGGACCTCACCCCTCCGGCGACCCTGAGGGAACACTCAAAATGGGCTTTGACCTTGTGGTAAGGGGAGAGGCAGAAGAGACCTTAAAGGAAATTCTCAAGAAATTTCAGAGAGACGAAGATATAAAGGATGTGAAAGGGATTTATTATCTTGAAAAGGACAATCTCTTTTTCACAGGTCAAAGAACTCCGATTAACCTTGATAATTTTTTCCCTTTTTCCTTGAAACATGTCAAATTTGGTCCCATTGAGATCACAAGGGGATGCCCTTACGGTTGCTATTACTGTCAGACCCCAAGGATCTTTGGTTCAAAACCAAGGCACAGAAGTAAAGAGATCATCTGGGAGTATGTAAAGATAATGAAAGAAAGAGGACTGGGAGATACCCGATTCATTACGCCCAGTTTCCTTAGTTACGGTTCGGAGGATGGCAAAACACCAAACCTTGAGTTCATTGAAGAATTCCTTGCAGGGGCGAGGCAGATTCTAAAAAATGAAGGTAGAATCTTTGTAGGGACTTTCCCCTCCGAGATAAGGCCCGAACACGTAACCCCAGAAAGCTTGAAATTGATTAAAAAATATGCGGACAACAATAACATCATTATTGGAATGCAAAGCGGAAGTGATAGGATCTTAAATCTTATTCATCGAGGTCATACGGTAGAAGATGGAATCAGAGCGGTTCAATACACCTTAGAGGCAGGTCTCATCCCAAAGGTGGATTTCCTTTTCGGCCTGCCTTTTGAAGAGGAAGAAGATCAGTTAGAGTCAATAAAAATTATGAAGAGACTTATCGAAATGGGAGCGATCATTCATGCCCACACCTTTTTACCCCTCCCCGGTACTCCTTTCAGCAAGTACAAGCCTACCAAACTCTCTAAAACATTGAAAGATTTCCTGAAGTACTACTCATCCAAAGGACGTGTTTACGGAGATTGGCAAAAACAGGAAGAACTCGGCATAAAAATCACAGAATACCTTGTAAGTCAAAAACCTTAATTTCATCATGGTTATAAGAGAAATAAAAGCGAAAAACATACTTACAAAGTCAAAGGTTTACGACTGGGTGTTAAACCCCTATATTGGTTGCCAGCATGCGTGTACCTACTGCTATGCCCGTTTTATGAAAAAATTTACCGGGCATAGGGAAAGCTGGGGAGAATTTGTAGATGTAAAGATCAATGCGCCCGAGCTTTTAGCAAAGGAGATTAAGAAAAAGAGAAGGGGAGAAATCTGGATAAGTGGCATCTGCGATCCTTATCAACCTGTGGAGAAAAAATACCAGCTTACGCGAAAATGCTTAGAAATCCTCTCGGATTATGATTGGCATGTCTTCCTTCAGACAAAATCACCCTTGGTTCTAAGAGACCTCGATATCATAAAGAGATTCAAATACATCGATGTGGGATTCTCCCTTCTATTTCATCGAGGCTCGCTGCCTTGAGAACGCTTCACGAAAATGGTTTAAAAACCTATGTAATGATCGCACCGGTGCTCCCAGGTGCTGAAGAGCTCCCTGAATTCCTAAAGAATATCGTGGATTACATTATCGTTGATAAACTCAATTACCACTACGCTGACTGGGTTCTCAAAAAATACAATTTGCCGAGGATAGAGAAACTCGACTTTTTAGTGGATAAGTTAAAAAAGACAGGCTTACCTGTGGAAGTGGTCGGGCAATAAAAATTCGCGTTATTTTTCAATTTTCAGCTGCATTATTACACACCGAGCACTACAAATTTACCAAAATTAATCAGTTCCGTTTGTTTAAACACCTGAATTGGCTTTAAATTAAGCAATGTCGTAAGGAGGAGGTATGTCTGAAGAATTCGAAGTCAGAAAGGAGAAGGTAGAGCAACTTAGAAATTCTGGAATTGAACCTTATCAGTATAAATTTTTGAAAACCCACGAATCAAAGTTCATCAAAGAAAACTTTGAAGAATTTGAAAACAAAGAGGTTCTCATTGCGGGCCGATTGATGACCAAGCGGGTTTTTGGGAAGCTTTCCTTTGCGCACATAAGAGACGAAAGCGGTGACATTCAGATTGCAGTCCAGCAAGGTATCACGAAGGTGCCAGGGACCGATGAGGATGGCTCCAATTTCTTCAAAAAATTCATCGATGTCGGCGACATCATCGGAATCAAGGGAAAGGTATTTAAGACAAAGACAGGTGAAGTTACCGTTCTTGCTGAAGAACTTACACTCCTTTCCAAATGCTTAAAGCCCCTTCCTGAAAAGTGGCACGGGCTAAAGGACAAAGAGATCATCTATCGGGAGAGGTACCTCGACCTCATAATGAACCTCGAGTCCCGGGAGGTTTTTAAGAAGAGGACAAAAATTATCAAATTTATCAGAAACTTTTTCGACGAAAAGGGCTTCTTAGAGGTGGAAACCCCCGTTCTTCAACCGGTTTACGGGGGTGCCTTTGCCAAACCCTTTGAAACCTATTCAAACGCCCTTGACACCAAGCTTTATCTCCGCATAGCCGACGAATTATACCTCAAAAGGCTCCTTGTGGGTGGGTTTGAGAAGGTTTATGAAATTTCAAAGGACTTTAGAAACGAAGGAATCGACAGGCTCCACTATCCCGAGTTCACCATGCTGGAAGCCTACGCCTCTTACTGGGATTACAACGACATGATGGAATTGACCGAGGAACTCTTTGAGAAACTGGCTATCGAAATAAACGGAAAGGAAGAACTGCAATATTTTGATGAAACAATAAGTTTCAAAAGACCCTTTAAGCGAATAAGTTACCTCGATGAACTTGCTTCTAAGCTGGGAAAGGACCCCCTTTCTATGAGTGAAAAGGAACTCAAAGAGGTGGGTATCGAGATCGGACTTAAGAACGCAAGCAAATTGCCAGCCACAAGGCTCATTGACAAAATCTTTGATGCCCTTGTCGCCGATCACATAAAGGAACCCACCTTCGTAATTGACCATCCTGCCTTAATTTCACCCCTTGCCAAGAAACACAGGAAATTTAACGGAAGGGTTGAAAGGTTTGAGCTTTTCATCCTCGGCGTGGAGTTTGCCAATGCCTTTTCAGAGCTTAATGATCCTATAGACCAGAGGAAGCGCTTTGAAGACCAGATTAAATATAGAGAAGCAGGGGATGAAGAGATACCGAGGGAACTGGATGAGGACTTTCTCAACGCAATGGAATACGGCATGCCACCTGCTGGAGGAATTGGATTGGGAATCGACCGGATTGTAATGCTCTTCACCGGTCAATATTCCATTAGAGACGTCATCCTTTTCCCTCAGCTTAAGCCAAAGTCTGAGCAATGAAACTTCATGTTTTTTTCGTATTAAAAAACTACCTGAAGGCATCGCGAAAGGGCCTTTTATCTTTCTTATCCATCTTCTCCATTGCCGGTGTCTTCATCGGCGTAGCCGCCCTCATACTCGTAATCGGCATAATGACGGGATTTCAACAGGAATTAAGGAACCGGATCATCGGCATGACACCACACATTATGGTCCACAAATTTTTCTTTACACCTTTCCCTGAAGATTCAAATCACATAGCGAAAATTGAAGAAATTAAGGGAGTTAAAGCCTGCGAACCATTCCTTGTAACAAAGACCGTTTTAGTTCGGGGTGAAAATTCGGAAGGTGTGGTTTTAAAGGGTGTAAAGAGGCTTCCCGAGGGTGTAAAAATTGTAAGTGGTGATAGTGTTTTCTTACCGGGGAGAATCTACCTTGGGCTTAACATTGCCGCATCTCTCGCAGCCAACCCAGAAGATACGGTAAAAATCTATTCACCTACCAAAATTAAAAGGACCCCCTTTGGTATGATTATGAGCTCCTATGATTCCCCGGTGGGGGGTGTTTTTGACGCCGGACTTTACGATTACAATACCTCCTTCGCCTTCATCCACTTAAGGACCCTTCAAGAATTGCTGGGTATGGGCGATAGCATTGCAGGTTATGAAGTCTATCTAAGGGATCCCTTTAACGCGCCATCAGTTCAGAAGGAAATTGAGAAGGAATTTGGGTATCCTTTCACCTCGACAAACTGGATGGAACTCAATAGAACGGTTTTTCAGGCGTTAAAACTGGAAAAATTAGGGATGTTCCTTGTCCTCGCCCTCACGGTAATAGTTGCATCCTTTGGCATCATTTCTGTGTTGATGCTTCTAATTACCCAGAAGACGAGGGAGATCGGCGTCCTTCGAGCTATGGGATTCACTAAGAGGGATGTTAGAAACACCTTTGTCGCACTGGGAATGACCTTTTCCCTTATCGGTATCATCGGAGGACTCATAACGGGGGTAGGACTTTCTTACCTTTCCAATAAATTTGGCATCTTCCGATTGCCACCAGACGTATACTTCATCGACAGAGTGCCCATCGTGGTAAGACCTATGGATGTTGTCTATATTGTGGGATTAACCCTTGTGATTTCCTTCATCGCCTCTTTGATCCCATCTTTGAGGGCGAGCAAAATGGAACCCGTTGAGGCGATTCGATATGAGTGAATTTACCCTCGTTTTAGAGAACATCCACAAATCCTACAAGACCCCTGTCGAAACCATCCACGTGTTAAAGGGAACAAATTTAAAAGTTCCAAAGGGGGAAAGATTCATCATTACCGGACCTTCAGGATCGGGTAAGAGCACACTACTTCACATCGCAGGCCTTCTGGATATGCCCGACGAAGGTTTTATCTACCTCAATGGCGAGAAGATTAATAGAAAAAGCGATTCAGAACTTTCGAAACTTCGTGCAAAACACATAGGCTTCGTCTTTCAGTTCCACCATCTATTACCTGACTTTTCCATTCTCGACAACGTTGCCCTTCCCTTGATAATAAACGGGGAAAAACCTAAAGAGGCACGGAAGAGGGCTCTACAGGTTCTTGAAAGATTGAATATTTCAAATATCCACTATAAGAGGCCGTCGGAGGTTTCTGGAGGGGAGCAGCAGAGGGCAGCCATAGCAAGGGCCATTGTGGGGAATCCTGACCTCCTGCTCCTTGACGAACCCACGGGAAATCTCGACAAACAAAACACCTTAGAGCTTATGGAAATCCTGAAGGAACTAAACGAGGAATTGGGCATTACCATAATCATGGTTACCCACAATCTGAATCTTATCTCCTATTTTACAAGGCATTACGCCTTATCCGACGGCCTTTTGATCGAAGAATGAAGTTAGAAGCCATAAAAGACCAAGATAACTGGAACCGTTCAATACAACAGATTGCAAACTCCCTTTTCTTTAAGTATGAATGGTATAAGGCCTTTAAGACCCCCTGGAAATCAAACCTCCTTGTGAGGCTCGAAAACTGTTACCTTCCCCTTCAAATAAACCTACTTACAAGAGTTGCCTATAGCGGGCCATGGGGAAGCTATGGCGGACCCATCGGGAATAAAAACCTCACGGAGGAAATTTTAAATTGCGCAAAGAAGAAGCTTTTTTTAAGAAAAATCGTACTGTACTGCGAAGAAGAACTACCTTTAAAGATAAGAGATTATTCACTTGAAAGGAGCAGTGTGGTGATATTAACCCTTGACAATGAAGAAAACATACTTAAAAGACTCCACGAGAATAGAAAGAGAAACCTCAAAAAGGCATTGCGAGGAGGCTTTTATTTTGAAATTCTTAAAGGAAAAGAAGGTGCGATAAGGTACACCAAATTGCTCAAAAGGGTTTTAAAAGGGGTAAAAAGGTACAAATTTCACAACATCGGTATTTTCAAAAACCTAAGCGAACTCGAAGAAGTCCACTTCTGCTTTTCGGGTAAGGAAAGGGACGAATCGGGAGCCATGATCCTTGAACTCAATAAGGACACCATTTTTTACTGGCTTGGGGTAAATTCTGCTGAGGCCCTAAGCCAACATACAGGAGATTTCTTGCACTGGTCTATCCTCCAATTTGCCCTTAAAAAAGGATTTAAATTTTACAACCTTGGCACTTCGCCTTACCCGGAACTACGGAATTATAAATTATCCTGGGGTGGTGAAGAGAAACCTGTTTACACCTACGTGATATGAGGATATTAATCTTATCGCCCTGGTGCGACGACATAGATTTGGAAACCTGTAGAGGCACACCCGAAAACGCCTATCTTTTTAGGGAACTTCTGAACAGGGGACACGAAATAATTTTTATGTGTCAGGGAAAAGAGGAGGAAGTTCCAGCCAACCTTAAAGAGAAGATAAAATACTTTGTCTTAAAACCTTTTCCATACCTGCGCCCCTCAAAATTGAATTACCTCACCTTTCCCGTATTCCACTTTTTTTATGAAAGATACCTCGCGAAGAGAGTAAAAACACTCCTTGAAGATTCAAAAATCGACATTATATACAACATCGCCGGTTACGGGCATCCGGCCATTCTAAAATTGTGTAGAAAGTACCAAATCCCTTATGCAGTGAAAACCATGGGGACCATCCACTTTGAAAAATATGTAAAGACCTTATTGGGAAAATTTATTTATTTTAAGGATCACCTTGTTTTCAAACACCTTGCGGGTCACTATTTCCTTGTGGATGACGGCACCAGAAGTTTTGAAGTAGCAAAAAAATATAAAATCCCAGAGAACAAAATAACGATCCTTCCGAATGCCAGGCCCACAACTACTCCTACCGATGGCAGCGCGCCGAAATTTGTAATAGGATATTTCACAAGACTGGACAAGCTTAAAGGTACAGATCTCTTCGTTAAAGTTGCTAAAAAGGTTATAAAATCGAACCCGAAAATGAAATTTCTTGTCGCCGGTGACGGACCGATGAAAACAAAAATCCTTGAGTTAATGCAAAAATATCCCAAAAATTTCAAATACTTAGGTTTTCTAACTCACCTTGAAACCCTAAAACTCTATTCGCAAATCGACCTGTTAATTTCTACCAATCGCTACTCCAATATGACCCTTAATGTTATTGAAGCATTATCCTACGGAATCCCTGTGGTTGCCTTTGACACCCAGGATACCTCGAAATTGATCAAGGATGGAGTCAACGGATTTCTTATTAAGCCTTTTGACACTGTGAGATTTGCAGAAAAAGTTTTATCAATCTTTGAAAATCCCGCGCTTTTTTCAAAACTCAAGGAGAAAGCATTGGAAACGGCAAAAAATATCCCCACCTGGGAGGAAAGGATGAAACTGGAGGTAAACAAATTAGAGGAGTTGACCCATGAAATACATTAAGAATCTTGTCATGTTTTACCTTGCCTTTGCCCTTAACTTTTTAATGGGCTTTGTACTTCTTAAAATTTTAGCCATCTATGTTCCACAGGAAATTCTCGGAAAGTATTTCTTCCTTAGTAATTCGGGCTTATTCGTGGGCGGCCTTCTCCTCCTTGGCTTTCCCCTCACCTTTCAAAGATTCATCCCCCTCTATTTCAGAGATGGCAAGGAAGAAAAGGCCCATGCCCTCATCCACCTCCCATCCATTTTTCACTTCATACTCGGCCTCTTAATTTCTGTTCCCATCCTTATATTCAAAGGCCTTGATGCTTTTATCCTTTTCCTCGCCTTCTACATCGTAAATACCCTAACCCTCTATCAAACCGCCCTCATATCCCGCGTAAAAATTCTTGAATACTCCATAACATCCTTTGCGAGACTCCTCACCATCGTCTGTCTTCTCCTTATCTCCGCTCCCCTCCTTACCTTGAGAACTATTGGAATAATAAACTTAGCTGTAAACTTCGCCTTTTTACTCATACTTTTCTCGATGTTCCCCATCGCACTAAAACCGTGGAAGGAAGTATTCACAGAGATAAGGGAATACTGGATTTATTCCCTCTTCACGCAGATCCTTTCTCCCTTCTTCCACTTCATCGATTCCCTCCTCATCCCCCTTTACCTTCCTTACTCAGAACTTTCCCTCTTTCAAATTGCAAGGAAACTGGATATGGGAGCACGGCAGACCCTTGAAGTACCTCTTCAATTAACAGCTCCAATCATAAGTTTCAAGAAAACAGATGAACTTTTATCAAAGGAATTTGCGGAAAAATACCGCGCCTTCAGGTTGTTTTATTTTTATCTCGCCCTCTTCTGGTTTTTAATATTTGAGTTTTTTGGTAAAAATATCGTTCTTCTAGTTTCAACAAGCCAGTATTTAAAGGTTTATCCTCACCTCGTATTACTATCCTTTACCCTTCTCATCTCCACCCTCTACGCCACTGACACTACCCTTGCTCGCTCAACGGGAAATATAAAATTGTTCTTTTACAAAGACCTTGTCTGGGTAGCCAGCTTCATTTTAACCTTCTTAGTATTAACCCCAAAACTGGGGCTCTTAGGCGTAACCCTTTCCTTCGGTGCAGCCACAATAGTAACTGCCACTTTCCATCTTTACAACTTTCCCGTGCTCCATCCCTTTGAGTATCTCCTTGAGGTTTTAAAAATATTGGTAATTGGTATCCAGGCAATGACCTTTTTGACTACTGGCAGATTCTTCTTATCAATTTTACTCATCGCATCCATAATTGCCATTGATTTTAAGCAGATAAAAATGACCTTAAGAGTTTTGAAAAATTATATCGCTGCTTCTCAAAACCCTTAATTTAAACGAAAAAGAATATAAACTATTTGACAGCACAAAGGCAACTATCTATAATTTTAACACTTACAAACAAAAAGGAGGATGTTTAAAATGAAGAAGCTCGCACTCGCACTCATGCTTGTAGCAATGCTGACAGTTGCATGCAAGAAGGCTCAGCAGCCGCAGCAGACTACACAGCCTGCTGACACAACACAGGTGCAGCCTGCAGAATCCACACAGACACAGCCTGCAGAGTCCACACAGGTGCAGGACACAACAGCAACAAAGTAACACGAAAAAGCACACCTGGGGCCGTAGCTCAGCTGGGAGAGCATCAGGCTGGCAGTCTGAAGGTCGTGGGTTCAAATCCCACCGGCTCCAGGTTTCAAACCGTCCTATTATATTCTCTATAAAACCCACCACGCGGGGGTGGCGGAACGGCAGACGCGCCAGATTTAGGATCTGGTGGGTTTAGCCCGTGCGGGTTCAAGTCCCGCCTCCCGCAGGAAAAAGATGAGTTCAATTACATTTTTAACTTTCCTTCTGAATTTCAAGTTTGTTTCCCTGGTCCCAAGTGTAACGGAGATGTTTTATCTTCTCTCAGCCGAGGATAAACTCCTTGCAGTTTCCTACTATTGCAATTATCCGGAGGCAACAAAAGATAAAGAGAAAGTGGGGGACCTTTTAAACCCTGATTATGAAAGAATAATCAGCTTGAAGCCCGATTTTGTAATCCTTTCCCTTCCCATGCAAAAACAAGTGGAACAGAATTTAAAGAAGCTCAAGATCAAATACATTGCCTTCAATCCAGAGTCCGTTAACGAAATCCTGATGGTTATTGACTCCCTTGGCAAACTTACAGGCAAGGAGGAACGTGCGAAATTTGTTATTGATTCCCTAAAGAGTGTTTTGAAAGATTTAAAACCCTTACATAGTAAGCCCAAAGTTTATGTGGAACTCTCAGAGAACCCCATATACACTGTGGGGAAAAATAGTTTTATCAACGAAGTTGTAGAACTTGCCGGCGGTCAAAACATCTTTTCCGACAGGGAAACACCCTATTTTGTACCATCCCAAGAAGAAATTGTTAAGAAAAATCCAGATGTGATTCTATTACTCTATCCTCAGGCAAACCCAAAGAAGGTAGCAAAACGTTATGGTTGGACGACCATAAGGGCCGTAAAATATCATAAAATTTACACGCTCAATCAGGATTTGTTCACGAGGCCAGGCCCTCGGGTCTTCGGTGCAATTGTTAAACTAAACCGACTACTTCAATCTTGCTTTTAGAACGCCGATACCCGTTTTAAACTGCAATTCCAAAGGTTTCCTATCTCCATCGGCTCCAAAAAGGTAGACCAGTTCTCCCGGAGTTTTGGACAATTTGGGGTCCCGTAAGTCTAAATAAATCTTAATAAGCTCCTTCCCTTTAATATTAATCCTCTGTGGATGGATGGCAATCTTAAAACTCCTCTTATCCACATGGTAATCTAAGAGTAAGGTTGAGTCGATATTGCCCTTTTCTCTCAGGTAAAAGATCAACGAAAGGGGGTCAAAGGTTTTGCCTGAGGTTACAAATTTAGAACCATCGTCATAGTAAACGGTATCTCCTGAATAGACTGCCTTTGATTTATCTTTATACCTTCCTTCCCTTATGCTCCTTTCATAGGAGTAGGTAAAAAAACTATCGGAGTAAAAAATTGAAACAATGGAATCATAGACCGGGAAAAAGGAATTGACAACCCCTTCACTTTTCACCACAAGGGTAGCGCGAGACAGATACCTTCCGCCTATTTTCTCAAAATTTCTCTCGTATTTTAGAGAACCGCTTCCTACCCGAAAATTCCCTAAATAGATGTTGTAATTTAGTAACTCACAAAAAATTAGAAGTGGAAAAAGACTCAACCCTTTTTCCTTTTCTCCAGTTCCTTTCTATACTGCTCCTCTCTGAACTCATTTACATAATCAGGGGACTCAAAGGAGTACTTAAATTTCTCCGGAACATCGTACCTACCCTCAAGGATGGCCACCGCATCTTCCACAAGAACCAATTCTTCATCAGTAGGGATTACAAAGACCTTCACCGGTGAGTCATCGGTTGAAATAATAAATTCATGGTTTCTTGACATTGCTTCTCTATTACGCTCTTTATCCAGTATTATGCCGAGTTTTTCAAGCCCCTCTAAGGATTTTTCCCTGATAATCCATCCCTTTTCTCCAACACCGGCGGTAAAGACGATGGCATCAACATGGCCAAGAGCCGCCATATAGGCGCCGATATAGAATCTAACCCTGTATGCCTCCATCTCTATTGCAAGAATCGCCCTCTCGTCTCCCTGAGCAGCGGCAATTTCCACATCCCTTCTGTCCGTGTACTTTCCTGTAATACCGAGAATTCCACTCTTCTTGTTGAGGATGTCCATGACTTCCTTTAGGCTCATACCAGTTTTTTCGATTATGTAAGGTATAATTGCGGGATCGATGTCGCCTGACCTTGTTCCCATTATCAAACCCTGTAATGGGGTAAAGCCCATCGAATGATCATAGGCCTTACCGTTCTTAATGGCAGTCGCCGATGCACCATTTCCTATATGCAAAGTGATCAGATTTACCTCATGTGGGTCTTTCTTAAGGAGGGCAGCTGCCCTTCTGGAAACGTAAAGATGGGAAGTACCGTGAAAACCGTACTTCCTCACGCCGTACTTCTCATACCACTCATAAGGTACCGCATAGAGGTAGGTATGCTTTGGCATGGTCTGAAGGAAAGCGGTGTCCATCACAGCAATATGAGGAATATCTGGCATCAACTTCATCGCCGCTTCTATACCCATTACATTGGCAGGATTATGCAAAGGAGCAAGGGGATAAAGTTCCTTAAAGGTTTGAATAACTTCTTCGTTAATTATTACCGACTTTGTAAACTTTTCTCCACCGTGCACCACCCTATGGGAAACCGCGTTAATTTCCTTCACACTGCTTATAACACCATATTCGGGGTCGGTAATAGTATTGATAACAAGTTCAATGGCCACCTTGTGATCAGGGCATTCATGGTCTATTTTTACAGGGTCCCTTCCAGGGACCTCGTGCAAAATAAAGGAATTACCTATGGTAACTCTCTCAACAATGCCCTTACACAAGGGCCTCTTTTTATCCCAATCGTAAACTTGATACTTTACCGAAGAACTACCACAATTTAAGGTTAAAATCTTCATTGCTTAGCTCCCTTTTTACCCGCAAGGAGCGCAGCTAAAGCAATGGACATAAACTTAGAGTCTTCACTGTCTGCTCTTGATGTCAAAACGCAAGGAGCGGTTGCACCTGCAACTACAGCCGCAATTCTACCATTAGCAAGCTGGGTGCAGGTCTTGAAGAAAACATTTCCCGTTTCAATATTGGGGAAAATCAATATATCGGCCTCGCCAGCCCCCTCACCCTTAAATCCTTTGATCTCTGCACATTCCTTTGACACAGCGATATCTAAAGCTACCGGCCCTTCAACCTTTGCTCCCTTAATCTGCCCCCTTTCCGCCATCACTTTAATAATGGCTGCGTCTACCGTTGAAGGCATCTTAGGATTTACTGTTTCCACCGCACTTATAAGAAAGGCATAAGGATTCTCAATTCCAAGGGCGTGTGCAACTTCAATGGTGTATTGCAAAATCTTCACCTTTTGCTCAAGATCTGGAAGGATAATAACCGCGACATCGGCCACTATTAGTAATTTAGGATAAGTTGGAATTTCGACAACGGTTACATGAGAAAGCACCCCACCGGGTGGAACAAGTCCATTTTCCTTATCGAGGATTGCTCTCATATAATCTGCAGTGTTCACAAGTCCTTTCATCAATATGTCGCCCTCACCATCCTTCACCATCTTAACCGCCATCTTCAGGGCCTTCTTCTGATCCTTCTCATCAATGATCTTGAAAATCGCAGGGTCGACTCCATGCTCCTTCGCCACACTCTTTATTTTATCTTCATTTCCAACCATTATTACGTCAACCAGTCCTTCGTTCTTTGCCTTCGAAACTGCCTCTATGGTGTGAGGATCTTCACCACAGGCCACAACAAGCCTCATCGAAGGCATTCCCTTAACTGCCGCAACAATTTGATCAAGTCTTGTTATCATTTCTTACCTCCTTAAAATAGTTCCTTATCCTCTATAATTTCATTTTCGTAAATTTTTGCCGCTTCTTCCCCCCTTAAAACCCTTAAAGCACCCTCAGCAAGGGCTCTCATCTCATCGCCGCCGGGGTACACCATAATGGGGGCAATGAATTTCACCCTTTTCTCAACCCAGGATACGAAATCTTTGTAATAGGCGAGGCCGCCCGTCAATACGATGGCATCCACTTCTCCTTCTAACGCTGCCGCCATCATACCTATCCATTTTGCTACAGTATAGGCCATAGCTTCCATTATAAACCGAGCCTTCTTATCACCCTTATTTACCATTTCCTCAGCAACCCGCATATCGTTAGTTCCAAGATAGGCAATGACCCCACCCTTCCCCGCGAGTAACTTCTTTATTTCATCCTTTGTGTACTGTCCAGAAAAGCAAAGCTCCACCAACTGCCATGCAGGGAGGCTACCAGCCCTTTCCGGTGCAATGGGACCGTCTCCATTCAAAGCGTTATTCACATCGACAATTCTTCCCTTTCTATGGGCCCCGACACTGATTCCACCTCCGAGGTGAACGACAATGAGGTTTGCCTCTTCGTACTTCTTACCTAAGTCCCTGGCAGCTATCCTCGCGATCCTTTTCTGATTTAAAGCATGTAAAATGCTCTTCCTTTTAATGAAAGGTAATCCCGTTACCTTTGCAATAGGGTCCATTTCATCAACAACCACAGGGTCAACGATAAAAGCGGGAATGTTCAGTGGCCGTGCAATGGCATCGGCAATAAGGGCACCAAGGTTGGATGCATGTTCTCCATTTACACCAGCCCTTAAATCTTCCAGCATTTTTTCTGTAACTTTGTATGTACCACTCGGAATCGGCCTCAGAAGACCCCCGCGGCCCACCACCGCCGATAATGTCTCCACCTTTTCACCACGACTTTCAAGTTCCTTCAATATAATTTCCTTTCGAAATTCATACTGGTCTATAATTTTAGGAAACTTTGCGAGCTCTTCAGCTGGATGGGCAATATTTACAGAAAATATCGGCTCTTCATTGTTAAACAAAGCAATCTTTGTTGAAGTTGAACCTGGATTAATTACAAGAATCCTATAGTTCATAAATACCCCCTATTTTTCAAGCCTCTTTTCAAAGTAATCTTTCCAGTAATTTTCAAGGTAATGCAAAATTTTATCCCTTACAAACCGATAGGTGCTGACCGGAGCCCCGATCGGATCCTCCAAATCCCCACCCTCCGGGTCTATCAGCTTAGCCTTAAATCTATATTTTTCCGGAAGCCAATCAATATGCTCCCTCGCCATTGCAATAATGAGATCCGCCAACTCCATTTCAAACTCAGTAATCGCCTTAGGAACGTGGGAATAGTTTTCAATTCCTATCTCTTTTAGGACCAGTTGCGCCTTTGGATTTATTTGCCTTTCGTTAACCTGTATCGTCCCCCTTGATAGTATTTGTAGATTTTCATAATCTTTCATCATTCGAGAAAATATGGCTTCAGCCATCGGGCTTCTGCAGGTATTGCCCGTGCATAAAAAAATGAGGGTAAATTTCTGCCCTTTGCTAAACTTGGCTATCCTACCCGCCGTTTCTTCAATATCTAAATAATTTATCAAGCCCTTCCTTAGAATGTATGGATTCTCTGAAGAAACATCGATAACCGTTGAAGGGATATTGCCTGATTCCCCATCTACAATAAAATCAACTTCACTACCAAGGGTTTCAGAAACGTCCCTCCCTGTTTTTAAAGGAGGTTCCCCTGAAATATTGGCACTGGTTGATGCTAAGGGTTCATTTACAATTTTTAGGAGTTCAAGCAAAAATTCCGTTTTGGGAATCCTTATTCCAATTTTGCCTTCTTCGGAAACACAAGTCTTAGGAGCAACATCCGATGCAAAGGCGACTAGGGTTAATGGGCCTGGCCAGTATTTGCTCATCAGTTTTTCTGCATATGAGGGTAAGTCTCTGAACAACTTTTTTGCAGTCTCAATATCTTTAACAAAACAGGGCAAAACCTTAATCCTTTCTCTTCTCTTAATTGTAAAAATCTTTTCGACGGCCCTTTCTGAGGATGCTCTTGCCACAAGCCCATAAACTGTCTCTGTAGGAACGGCTACAACTCCATCCTTTTTGAGTATATCGACTACCTTTTTTAAAAGGTCTTCCATATCGTCAAAAGGCGAAGTTAAACCCCCAAATAATAGGCGGGTATTTGTCGAAGGGAACAACCACTTCCATGTTCATGCCTGACGGAAATCTTATTGTCTCAAAATTACGGAAGGAAATTCCTAAGGCAACGGCGAAGAAGTTGTTAAAACGTTTTACATCGAAGTAATCAGATATCTTGCTCAAATTTCTGTAATCGGGGGCATGATGTGCCAAAAGGGCTAAATACAAGGAACTATATTGGGAAATTTTTGAGGAGGTCAAAAGTTCCGCATCCCAAGAAAAACCCTGGGCAAAGAAGTTGTAGCCAAAACCACCCGCTGCTGCTACACTTATTGGTGAAACGTGTAAAAATCTCAATTTTAGTTGGGGGCCGAGTCCCTCTGCGAGATCATATCTTAACCCAAAATCCATGTTATCCGAAGCCCCAAATACAACCATGCCACCGAGATTGGCTCTCGAGTAAAAGGTCCCTGAGGCCTTAGCTTCGTTTCTGTAATCGGAAGAATAATAAAGGGGTAAATTGAAATACAAACTTTTTTCAACATTGCCCGCTCCAATGGGCTCGGCACTTTTAAAAGTACCAAGAAAACAGCCATTAAAAATTAAAAAGGGCAGAAGGAAAAGTAGCTTTTTCATCTAAACCTCCCGCAGGTTTTGAAAGATTATTTCTTTGCCTAACAAATCAAAAACCTTTTTGGCCAGATCCCTGAAGACCTTTATCACAAACTTTGAAATAATGATATTGTTTCTATCATCAAGCTCCAAAAATCCCTTATCGTTGTGAAAGCGCAGCACAATGTAATACTTTTGATTCAAAAAGGGCTCAGCGTGAATCACCCTGAAGAGGAATTCCTGCCTTTTATACTCATAAACTTTGTCGATTTTGTAGAAAAACTCTCCCTCTTTAAACTCCATAGGGAGAAGTCCTTCGACCTTTTCCAAGAAATCAATGGAATTGTCCCTAACCTTGAAAATTAAATTAGGCATTCCCTCAACACCCTCATAGGGTATTAAAACTCTCTCGTCCTGCTTTTCAATTATAAAGTAACTTATTGGTTTATTTAAACTTATCCACTTTCTTGCATATTTTGTTAAAAAGTCCTCGTAAGGGGAATCTTGAGTCTCAATGTAAGATACGCCAATATCCGCAAGAGATTCCCTGAGGTAATTTTTTAGAATGTCCGAATCCGTCGCAATAAAAAGTTTTCCCCCCTTCGTTAACCTCGAATAGTAGACCATCAAGGACCTTTTTGAAGTAAGCCTTTTATTCTCCTTTGACGGCTTTTCCCAGGGATCGGGGAAGTTTATATAGATTGCATTAACCCGGTTATCCGGTACAAAAAAGTACAAAAGGGACCTTCCATCCCCCCTGTAAAGAAGAACCTTTTGAACATTCTCCCGTTTAAGTTTCCTATGGGCAAGCAAAACAAATTGATTGGCAACTTCTGCACCTACAATCAAGGCGTCAGGATACTTATTTCTCAAGTACTTTAGAAAATCGCCATTTCCAAATCCAAGCTCGAAAACGAGTACTTCCTTACTGATAAGCTGTGATAAGGAAGAAGGCTCAGTTAAAAAATTCATAAAAGGGGAATGATCTTAAAAAACCTGTTGAACCTTATCTTTTTCCAGAGAGGTGCCTGAAGGTCTATGGAAAAATAAATAATGAGGGGGGTTCCTTTAAGGTACTTTAAAGGTACAGGGCCAAAAAACCGCGAGTCAAAAGAGTAATCCCTGTTATCACCCATGGCGAAGAAATAACCCTCAGGTACTACAACCGGGCCAAAATTGTCCCTTACCCTCGGCTCCTGCATGAATTTGCCTGATTCCCAGGCTCTCTGATAATCCCGCCTTAAAATCTCGTTAGTTAACTCCACAAGAGGCGGTATGACTGTCGGGTCTTTATGGACAACGTACTTTTCCTCCTGCCTGACCCCATTAATGTAAAGCACCTTATTGATTATTTGAATGGTATCACCGGGTAGTCCGATGCACCTTTTCACATAATCCTGTTTCTTTGTAACAGGATAAAGGAAAATTACAATTTCTCTATGGCGGGGCTTTTTAAACTGAAAAAATTTTATACCTGTATAGGGAATCTCAAGACCGTAAGTGAATTTCAAGGCAAGCAAAAAATCTCCGGGAAGTAAAGTATTTTCCATCGAGCCGGAAGGCACCACATAGCCCTGAATTACAAAGGCTCTCAGCAAAAATACAATAAAAATAGTCCAAATTATTGACTCTACAGTTTTCCGAAATTTTTGATCTTTCACATTTCAATTATAAATCAAGGAATATGGCCTTACAAAGCAGCTTTTAAAATCCAACTTTTTGCCATTAAAATAACACTATGAACAGGTTCAGACTTCTAATTTTGTGCTACTCCGGGGCTGGAAATTCCCTTCTGGTTGCCTCCACCATAAAGGATAGGCTTTTAAAAGATGGCTACGAGGCACAATTAAAAATGATAAATAAGAAAATTGGTGAAGTAGATCTAACCCCCTATGATCTTATTATCCTTGTTTCACCCGTTTATGCCTACCACGCACCGGAAACAGTCTTAGAGTTTGTAAAATCTTTAAAAAATGGAAACAGCCCCTTCTATCTCATTTTTACGAAGGGACTAATCCTTGGAAATTCAGGTTACGAATTACATAAAATTTTAAAAGGAAAAGGCTACAAAGTAAGGGGATTTTCCGATATCATCCTAACTGATACCCTTTTCCTTTTAACTGCTAAGAAAAACACCCCTCTTGAAAAATTTTACCTTTTACCGAACAAAATTTTCCCCTACAAGCTTAAAATTATTTACCGCTCCATCATCAAGGCCGTTCACTCTCCAAAGGAAATAAGGTTGCACAAAAAACTCTACGGTTTAATGACGGAATTCATTGCAAAAAAATTCTGGGAAAAAGTAAACACCTGGAAAAGGCTTTTTTATGCCGATGGAAAGTGTAATCTGTGTGGAGTTTGCGTACGAGTTTGTCCCCGGAGCAACATAAAAATCGAAGAGGGAAAAGTTCTATTTGGAGACGACTGTGAATTCTGCACCGCCTGTATCCACAGGTGTCCTCAAGAGGCGATTCAGGTGGGAAAAAGGACCATTGGAAAAGCCAGATACAAGATAGGAAAAGAAGCTAACTATTTTAGGAAAGTTTTGAATTAAACTTTTATGTGTAAAAAAATTAAGGGGCCCCTTGCGGGGCCCCTCTTTGTTTTAAGCCTTCCTATTAGTTTACCTTCCTATCACTTTAAGGCCAGGAATTTTCTGAATCTTCGCCTCAACGATGGTTGTCTGTGCGCTGGCAACACCGCCGAGCTTTAGCGTTCCATAGTGCCAACCATCAATCCTCGTTACCTTGAAGCAATAAACCGCATTGTCAACGGCGAAATCCTTTTCAAGGGTTGGTTCTTGAACGACCCCACTGGATGGAGAAGCTTTTAATATCTTATTTGACCTCCAACCAGTGGTTGGAGCGTTTACTCTTCCAGGGTCATTGGCAATCTGATCTGCCGAAGCTAAATATAAATCACTACCAACATAACCTGGCTGCCAGTCCGTATAATAGAAGTCGATATTTTGCTGTGCATTCGTACCACTAACTGGGTAGGCTACGCACTGGAACTGGTCATTAAATCCAAATCCTGATGGTCCTGCGGAATTGTTGAATTCATAAACTGTTATATTGGTTGAGGTAACAGGTACTATGGAAGCTGTCACAGGTTCGGAAAGGGAATCCCCCTTGTATCCATAAAGTTTGTAAACATCTACATATCCGTTAGGGTTATGAATGTAGCTTGTTATTGTGGGGGCGATGGTATCAACAAGCGTGTTGCCAAAGTAAAGAATATAACCATCGATTTCGTCCACTGGAGCTTCCCAGGTTAACTTTACCTGTGTCCCGTCTCCATAGGCTGCTACTTCAATGCCACTCGGCGTAATATCACCGACAGGCTGAGCACAGGAAGCCAGTATCAACATCACTGCTACAGGGAGAAGATATAATACTTTTTTCATTGTACCCCTCCTTTACTTTCTCTTTAAGACATCAACTGCAGTTCTAAGTTCCTGATATTTCTTCTCAAGGTCTGCAATTTTGCCTTTCAAAGCCTGTACATCAGCGGAGACCTTTGCAAAATTGGCAGCAGAAACACCCTGAGCCGTTGCCTGTGTAAGTTGTTCAATAGTGGCATTTAGAGAATCGATCTTTGCCTGAAGTGCGGTAATCTGTGCATCCATCTCGCCCACCTTCTTCTGGAGCTCATTAACCTGAGATGGGCTGGCACAGCTCATCAGCAGCACTATCCCACTGACTACTGCGATGCTTAAAAACTTCTTCATATGTAACCTCCTTTTTTAGTATGTAAATAATAGATGATCTACTTCGAAATGTCAATATTTCGGCGTTCCTCAAAATTAATCTATTCGAAATGGTATTGTTTCATCAAAAATATCAAAACAATAAAACGGCGACCGTATTGCATTTTCTATTCTGTAAGCGAGAAGCAATACAGCGTGGTCTTAACAAAGGAAAATGGTTGTCGAAAACAGAAAAAAGGTAGAAGAGCAAAGAGATATTAGATAGACACGCCTCTAAACAGCGCTTTATGATAAGAGCAGAAGGTGTAAGTGAAGAAGTAAAAAGGAGGTTTGTGAGTTAGAGGAATGACATAGAGATAGTAAAATTAACGCAAGTGATAAACAAATTACTAATGGAGCTTGACTAGGCTTTCAACAAGAAAAAGGGGCTCGAATGGGCATCAAAACTACAATAGGTAATAGTTCAAATAGGCTAATTTTGAGGAAGCACGTATTTGAGTAAGGGTTAGAGTCGACAAAGTGTGAAAGTATAAAGAAAGATCTTTAAAGTAAAGAGCTTTCTAACTTCTATAAGTTTTCCGCAAAATATACGATTTTAATGCCTTATTCAGGAGCAAGTGCAAAATTCGCTCCTTTTTATCCACTTCTCACCCTTCCCCTTTTCAACAACAAATCCTGCAACTCCCTTTCAAAATCCTCCAGTATTTTCTCCCTCACCCTTTCTTTCTCTACAAACTCTCTGGCTCTCCTTGCCATTTCTTTCGCCTGTTCAGGCGAATCAACAACCTTTTTAATAGCGGATGCAAGGGCCTCGGGGTCACCCGGTGGGCAGACAACAGCAAGACCTTTCTCCTCCAGATATTTTGCCAATGGTCCCTCTCCGCAGTATACCACAGGCCTACCTACCGCCATGTATTCCCAAACCTTAGAAGGCTCAGCAATTTTGCTAATTTCTCCTGCTCTTAAAAGAGCAACACATACCCTTGCCTTTTCGTAAAATTCCCACAATTCCCGTGGCTTTATGTAAGGTATGAATTTTACATTAATTAGACCTTTTGACCTTTTCTCAAGAAGGGTCTTCTCTGGACCATCGCCAATCAACAAAAATTCATATTCAGGTAATTTCCTTGCTGCTTCAATAAAAACCGAAAGATCCTGCATATATCCCAAAATACCAGCATACAATATCACAGGTTTACTTTCTTTAGCATAGAAGGCAGATATACGCTGAGTCGCCTCTAAAAAGTTTTTGGTAATTCCATTGGGTACTACCTTGAGTTTTGAGCGTGTATCTTTAAAATACATCTTTATTCCATTCGCAGGTGTGATAACAAGATCTGCCTTTGAAGCAATCTTTCTCATTGCCCAATCAAAAATACCCGAAAATCCGAAAGTTTTTTTGCCAGCAAACTTTGGATAGAGCCATGTCAAGTCCCTTATGTCCCAGATGAAAATTGACCTCTTTAATCGTGACAATAAGTAGGCAGATGGTGCAGATAGCATGTAAGGAGTGGTTACAAATACTATTCCGGTCCTATATTTTAGACCCTCAATAAAGCCCTTAACAGCAAAGGAGAATTCAGCTATCATTCTTAAAAAGAGGTTCTCTCTCGGTACCATTAAAGGTTTTAAACGGATTACCCTTACACCATTTTCGCATTTATCGAGGAATTCATTCTTTTCATATCCCTCATAAATTTTATTGTAAGGATAATTAGGCAATAAGGTAATTACTGTCACCTTCCAGCCTTTGCTGGCAAGAAATTCTGCAAAGGAGGTGGCCCTTTTAGCACCAGCACCTGTTTCGGGATGATAATGACTACTGATAATCAAAATGGACTTTTCCATAGTTCCATCCTAAAAGCTAACTTAAAAATCATTTACTATCTTTCTAACTTCGTTAACAAAATTAACTTCTGAGAAAGTTTCTGCCCTTTGCGACACACTAACCCTCAAATCCTTCTCCAACTCTGGATTTTTCAAAACGTGAATAATTTTTTTAACAGCATCATCTACATCATTATAGCGAAGTTCTTCAATATCCACAATTTCAACCTGCCCGCCACTATTATGAACAAAAGGCAAGACTCCGAGTTTAATCATTTCCGCTATTGCGATACCAAAGTGTTCATTAACTTTGCCATGGATCCCATACCTATGGGAACCAAGTAACTGGGTTAGCTGCTCCCTGTTCAGATCTGTTTCAACAAATAACCAGTCGGTGTTTACCTCGGAAAGGGCAACCACCTCTTTGAAATACCTTTCATTCCCCGGTTTCCCTACGATGTGAAGGTGTACATTAATCCCACTCTCCCTCACCTTCTTTATAATTTCAATGACCTCTAAATACCTTTTGGTCGGTTCAATCCTACCAACAGCAACAAACCCCATTTCGCGATCTTCAACGGGCAAGGAATACTTCTTAACCTCGGAAGCAGGGACAAAAACGGGTGGGCAAAGAACCCTCGGTTTGACCTTATAGGCCGATTCAAAAATCTGTGCTGTCCACATAGAATTGACGAGAGACAAATTCTTCAAAACCTTATTTATATCAAAATCGCTTATTTTATGACCAATAATTTCATAAATTTTTCTCACAGGATTGGGCCTATGATACCAGATTTTTGAGTAAGTTTCCTCTTTCAATCTGGAATAATCGTAGCCAACGAAAAAAGGAAAATGAACATACTGAATACCGCGCTTCCCAAAATCCATTTCATTATAGGTGCTGAAGAAGATGTCAAAATTGTCCTTTAAATTTTTGCAAACCCTCATCATATAGTGCTGTCTGAGCAAGGCTAAATGGGACATATTCGTACCCAAGGTCTTAGGTACTTTAAGGCGCATAATTTCAACCTTTTCGGGATCTATCGAAGTACCATAAAATTTATTCAAACGCTCTAAGGTTACTTCTTTGTCAAAAGTCAAAAGAGTTACATTGTAATCATCCTGTAAGGCCTGCAAAACCCAGGAACATACAGATTCTGTTCCACCCCAGCCAAAAAGAGGATGAACAACTGCGATCCTAAGAAGCGATTTCCTCACCTTTCTCTCCATAGCTTTGATATCGAAAAGGAAAGGAAAACCAGCATAAACCTCCATAAACTTCCATCATATAAGAATTGATCAACTGAAAATAACAGCATCATATACAAAATAAAAGCCACCGCAACAAGCTCTTCTTTTCTAACCTCGGAAAGCTTAAAAAACTCTACGATTTTTCCAACTATTTTTTTAATCCCAAGAAAATAAGCCCATAAAGCCATTAGAAAGGGAACAAGTCCCGACTCGATCAATAGGTTTATAAGAAAATTGTGGGCGAAAGGCAGGCCGAGAGAACCATAAAAATAAAAGAAGTTCCCTGTACCCACGGGAGAAAAAGGATGAGCAATAAAGTAGCGGAGAGAGTTTTTCCAAAGCAAAAACCTTGATAGTATAGAGGTATCATATAAAAGTAACTTAGGGTTCAACCTGAGTTGAAACACCAAGCGTCCGAGTTTGTAAAAAACTACCAAAAAAACAAATCCTGTAATCGTTACCAAAATCCAATTGTAATTCTCTCTGCTTTTCGTTGCAAAGAAAAGAAATAGAAAAGAAGCTATCATTGTGGAAATCAGGCCATTCCTTGAACCGGTGCATAAAATCACAACGAGGAGAATACCCGCAAACCCAAAATACAGAATATTTGAAGGAAATCGCCTTTTAAAGGCTAAGTAGAGAGAAAAAATTACCCCCATTCCAGCAAGATGGGCAGGTGGATTGGGAGTATTAAACCTTCCAACCTCTCTAATAATCCATTTACCTGCTAATAGCATCTTTATTGCTTTTAAACTGATGACATCAACCACTGTTAGAAGGATTAGAATAATGAGGACAAAAATCACCCAATCTTCGTATTTTTGATCATTCCAGAGTTGAAGGGAGAAGTAAAACATCACTAAAGAGAAAAGAAGGTGAATATTCTGAAAGAACGTCCTTGTCACATTTAGCGCACTGAAGATACTAAAGAAGCTCGAAGTGACAAAAAAGAGTATGAAAAGGAGGGCGCTTTTATATCTTAAGGACTGTTTCATTGCAATTTGATAGGTAAGGATAAAGAGCAATATGGCCTCCAAAATCGTATAGATATATATACCGTCGGGTCTGGCTAAAGAGTTGTAGAGGGCATAAACATTGGGCACTTCAACAAAAAACCCTGAAAACCTTTTAAAGAAAGGAGTAAACAGAATTACTGCCGAACTCAGCGGGATGGATGGAAGATACAATAAAAATACCCATTTCGGCCTGTCTGCAGCAGTTAGGGCAGCAATGATGAAAAAGGCTAACAAGGCCAACTTAAGGCCAAACTTCAAATCACCAATCCATGCGGCAACAAGTGATAAAACAAAGAAAGTAACAAAAACAATCAGTAACTTCTTGAACTCATCTAAATCAAAGTATTTACTGGTTAAGCTTTTCATAGAGCCTTGAGAATTTATAGTGTTTGATTAAATTCCAATTGTTTATAACATTAACCACAGCGTTAAAAGTTTCTATGAAAATTGTGACATTTCTCTTTTTAATTGCCTGGTGCAAACTTTGTAATATCAATCCTAAAAGAGACCACTCAAAGATTATTTTGGCCCCTTTTTTGTTGAAAAAGTGCTTTCTGAAGTTCAGCATAAGATTATAAACAATGATATGGGACATTCTTCCCTGTCCTAATCTCCCTCCCGGTGCATGCAAATGTTTGAACTTTAAATCTGGGGAAAGAATGAGCTTTGGACCGAACTTCTTATAGACTGAATAAGAAAAGTCTTGATCTTCGCGATGAGAATAGGTAACCATAGTCTCATCAAATCTAATGTGGTTTATAACCTCTCTTTTCATAAGCCAAACGTGAGAGCCCAGGTATTCAGCTTTTATATCAGAAGAAGGGCAATAAGCCATTACCTTCGCACCAGAAGGCAATAAAATCTGCTTATTTTTATCATAGTAGTCGAAAAAGAATAACTTCCTGATAAAATTCTGCATCTTAGGAGGTTTCTTTAAACCTTCTTCCAACCCTGTAACTATTAAAGCACCGTAATGTGATAACTTATCAAATCCCTTTTCCGCAAAATTGGGGGGTAATTCAACGTCATCATCAACCATAAGAACCAAATCTTCCTTTGCGTTTAAAAGGCCGTTATTTCTCCCAGCAGAAATACCTCGGACACTCGTCACTACAAGCCTTATATTCTCATCAGGGTACATTTCCTTAAGACTTTTAAATGCTTCGTATGTTTCAGCGTCTCCTTCAACACCGGAAATTATTATCTCGGATGGCTTCAAGGTCTGACTGAGGAGATTTACCACACAGCGTTTTAGATCCTTTCCCCTCTTAAAGGTTGGAATAACTGCTGAATAGTTCATAAATAGGCTGATTCAAATTTACAAAATCTTGCCAAGAAGACCGTCTTCTTTCAATTCACCAAACATGAAAAGGAGGATATTGATCAGTGTGCTTATGAAAAAGAAGAACATTACAAGAATCGTACCTCTTGGAAAACTTTTATAGTCAGGGACTTCTGCCCAGTGCATAACAGTAAATGTGGGGGTATCCTTCTTCTCCAAAATCTTAGCCTCCTCGTACTTCGTAAACAAGAAGGTGTAAACCTCTTCATGCGCTTTTATCTTTACAAACAAATCCCAGTAGGTCTTAGCCAGCTCCGGTACAGTCCTTAAAGGGAAATTTAGAATTCTGGGTGCTTTCGCCTGCGAAGAATCAGATCTTGTTTCATTAGCAAAATCCCTGAGTTGCTTCTCATAGACCTGAAGTTCGTTCAATTTCATATTCAAAATAGGATTTTCAGGAGAATAAATCTCTTTCAAATAGTCATATTCTGCCTTACTCAGTAAGTAGCCCTTGTAAATATCGAAATAAGAGGAAACCCACTCTTTGTATTCATCCTCAGGGGAAACGGTTCCATACTTTTTCTGAAATCTCTCCAAAGAATCACGGAGGGTACCGATTAGCTGATCCTCCTCCTTCAGTCTTTGCTCGAGAAAAGCCCTTAAAGCCTTCCCCTTCGTCATCACTGTTTGCTTATTAAAGCGGTCCAGTTCTCTTACAACAAGGTTTACTAAGTCAGCAGCAAATTGCCGATCTTTGTCTTCATAAGAAATCTCGATTATACCTTCTGTGTATGACTTAATTTCAATTCCTTTGAGTAACTTTCTGTAAGCCCTTATATAGCTTTTAGTTTTAAATCTCTGCTTAAGATTAAGGGAATCTATGACTGGATATAACACGGCTCTTGACTGAGTTATTCTGGCGTAAATATCTGCCGGCGAAACCATTAGCCCAAGGAGTGGGTTTATATTTGCAAGGGAAGAACCTATAGTCATCATCAATTCAGGTTCTAAAGTCGGCATTATCTCTGCAGTCGCCTTATACTTTCTAGGTAAGGTAAAAAAAAGTACAAGGGCTAAAAGAAAACCCACAAGGTAAACAATAAAAAAAATCTTAAAATATCGCGAAATTGCAGGATAAAATTTTTTCATAGGTTAATTATAAACTACCTTAAAAACTCATTCAAAAACAAAAGATAGGGTGGTTTTTAAAGTTTAATAAGCGCCCTTTCCACTCAAAACAACTTTGATTGTCTTCACAAATATCACAAAGTCGAGCCACAAGGACCAGTTTAGGACATACCAGACATCCAGCCTAACCCGTTGCTCGTAATCCAATTCATTTCTCCCGGATATCTGCCAGAGTCCCGTTATACCTGGGCGAACTTCATAGTAGTAACGCGAGAACTCCTTATAATATTCCTCTAATTCTCTGCGGAGCACGGGACGTGGGCCCACAAAACTCATTTCCCCTTTTAGAACATTAAAAATTTGGGGTAATTCATCAAGGGAGGTTTTTCTTAAAAACTTTCCTACTTTTGTAACCCTGGGATCGTTTTTTAATTTGAAATATTTTTGCCACTCTTCCCTCGCCTTTTCATCCTTATCCAAAATTTCCTTCAGTCTTGAATCAGCATCTCTGTACATTGTTCTGAATTTTAGACACTTGAAAGGCTTTCCACCTTTACCAATTCTTTCCTGCGAATAGAAGATTGGCCCCTTCGAATCGAGAATTATTGCAACACCAATAAAAAATATAAGAGGAAGTAACAGGGGTAGAAGCACAATCGCAAGCATAAGCTCAATAGCTCTTTTTAAGGCCATTCTTTTAGGATCAAGCAACTTGTTTTGCAATTCGAACATTGTAATGCCCTTCCCAATGGGAAACACTGGCTGGAACTCCGAAACTAAGTATCGCCCAGCATCATCGAAAATATATACGTATCGGTAGATCTGCTGCAATTCCCTTAATTTTTGCTCAAAATCGTTTATGGAGGTTGCAACGAATACGTATATTGCCGGCTCTCCTAATTCAAACCCTGCATACCTATCTGAAAGTACAGCCTTTTTAAATTTCTCGAAGCTCTTTTCATCCCCAACAAACTGACATTTTTCCCTGATTTTTAAGTGGTAGAGCATTAAATTCACCAAGTATCTGAATAAAGGGAAAAAGAAAATAAGGAACAGGGGGACAAAAGCAAGGACTCCTCTTGAAAATCTTGTAATACCATGAGTAAGGCTAAGGATGGTAAAAAGCAAAAAGAAGTATATCACTAAGGATTTTAGAAAAGCCTTATATTCGTCCCAGAAATATCTACGCTCGGTATAAAGCCCGTCAAAGGCCAATACAAGGATGAACAGGAACGGCAAACCCCAGAAAAAGGTATAAAGTTTAAGATTCTGTCTGAAAGTAGTTAGAAAATTTTCAAGAACCATCCCCAGAAAGGCACGGGTAAGAAAAGAAAGATAAACAGATAGGTAAAAGCTTAAGAGATCCGCTGAAATAAGGGCTAAAAACCTTATCGCGTCTTTTAAAACCCTTTTACCGAGCATATTCACACTGGTATGCCCCGAGGCAAATTACTTCAACATAGGCATTTTGAGGCCGTGCTTCTTTGCCGTTTCTATTGCAATCTTATATCCAGCATCAGCGTGTCTAACCACACCAATACCGACATCATTGGTAAGGACTCGCTCGAGTTTCTTCTGGGTTAACTCGGTACCATCAGCAACAATAACCATTCCTGCATGTAAAGAATACCCTATTCCCACACCGCCTCCATGATGGAAAGACACCCAGGTGGCTCCAGAAGATGCATTTAAAAGGGCGTTAAGGATAGGCCAATCCGCTATTGCATCGGATCCGTCCAGCATAGCTTCAGTCTCTCTATAGGGTGAGGCTACGGAACCTGTATCGTGATGATCCCTTCCAATAACTATTGGTGCCTCAAGCTCGCCCTTTCTCACCATTTCGTTAATTGCAAGTCCAAATTCCATCCTCTCACCCTGTCCCAACCAGCATATCCTTGCAGGTAATCCCTGGAAATGTACCTTTTCCCTTGCCATCTTAATCCACTTTCTTAGATGTTCATCATGGGGAAAGAGCTCTAAAACCTTTTCATCGGTTTTATAGATATCTTCTGGATTCCCTGAAAGGGCAACCCACCGGAAGGGACCTTTACCCTCAGAGAAGAGATCCCTTATGAAAGCAGGAACGTAGCCCTGGATATTGAAGGCATCCTTTACTCCATTGTCATAGGCGAGTCTTCTGAGGTTATTACCGTACTCAAAGGTTATGGCACCTTGTTTCTGCATCTCTAACATCGCTTCGACGTGAATGGCTGCTGATTCACCCACTCTCTTCAAGTAATCCTGTGGATCCTTTTTCCTCAATTCTGCAGCCTCTTCCACAGTAAGTCCTTTGGGAATGTACCCATTTAATGGATCGTGAGCGGCAACTTGGTCCGTTAAAAGGTCGGGAATAAATCCTCTCTTTACTAACTCGGGGTGAACCTCTGCTGCGTTCCCAAGGAGTCCTATGGAAAGAGGCTTACCTTCTCTTTTCGCTTCTTCAATCATAAAAAGAGCCTTGTCGAGGTTATCAGTCCAGGTGTCAAGATACCCCATCTTCAGCCTTCTTTCAATCGCCCATGGATTGACCTCAACAGCGAGCATGATCCCATCGTTCATTGTCGCAGCAAGTGGTTGAGCGCCCCCCATTTCACCGAGCCCTGCGGTAAGGATTACCTTCCCTTTAAGGGAACCGCCAAAATGTTTCTTGGCTGCTGCGTAAAAGGTCTCGTAAGTGCCCTGGAGAATCCCCTGAGTTCCTATGTAAATCCAACTTCCCGCCGTCATTTGGCCGTACATTATAAGGCCACGTTCTTCCAGTTCTCTAAAGTATTCCCAGGTAGCCCACTTGGGGACGAGATTTGAATTGGCAATCAAGACCCTTGGAGCCCACTCGTGGGTTTTAAAAACTGCCACAGGCTTTCCTGATTGAACGAGCAAAGTTTCGTCATTTTCCAGGTTTTTAAGGGTCTCAACTATGGCATCAAAGCACTCCCAGTTTCTTGCTGCCTTTCCTGTACCTCCGTACACAATTAAATTAGCGGGATCCTTCGCAACCTCCGGGTCAAGATTGTTCATCAACATTCTCATTGCCGCTTCTGTGAGCCAGCTTTTACAGGTTAACTTGTTTCCCCTCGGAGCCCTAATGACCCTTGTGGACATGTTATCACCCCCAAAAAATTTAATTTGCTATTTTGACATTAAAACCAATTTTTAATGGATTCTCCTCAATAAGCTCGGTTCCCTGGGAATAGCTGATAAAGGCCTTGCTTAAATTAATTCCAAAATAAAATGGGCTCATTTTATAACCGAGTGCTACATCTATTCCAGGTACATAGATGTCCTTCACAAAGCTCTTCTCCAAAACTCCACCTACGCGCAAGAAGGTCATATCGCGGAAAGTATGGGATATTCCAACAGAACCTAACCAATAATCTGTGAGAGTGGTATCAAGCTTTGAAAATCGCTTATACAAAAATTCAAAATCAATCCTGGCACCTGACTTTACAGCAGGACTGTAATATCCCGAAAGGGCAACTTGATTTGGCATAGAGTAGTAATTTTCCTCGGGAAATTTTACTTTGGTTGAAAACTGGGTTAAAATTCCAAAGGATTTTGTAGAATATCCAAAGGCCGCTACAGGCCTTACAGACCTTTGAACTGACGAGGGCATATCTTTCTTCAGGAGGCCAAGTCCCGTAGCCATTTGAAAACCTGAGAAATTAAGGGAAACAACAAGACCACCCTCAGAAATACCACCCTTTCTCTCAATTCTTAATGTATCCTCAACCAAGTAACTTGAGTTGTATTGGATTTTTTCATAAATGTAGTTCAAATCGACAACTTCTCTGAAATAAAGGTAGGTTTTAAATATCCAGAAGCCCAATCCCAAAAGCACATCTGGCTTTACAAGATAATAATTTCTTCTCTCGTAGGTGATTTGCCGTCCTACTGTGTTGTTGTAAGAGTCGTAAAGGTACTGATACCTGTATTCGTTAACAAGGGCACTGTTGAAAGTGAAAGAAACGTAATATTTCCCAAAGGACTCAAGGAGAGGCAAGCCTCTGCGCTCCAGTTGGTCGCCATACTGAACTCCTGTATATAGATTAGTTAATGATGCAACCATCAAAATCAACAACTTCATTTTTGACTCCTTTTGGCAAAATATTCCTTAAGTACCATTATAAAGTAAATTGCAAGTCCTATCGAGATGCAGGAGTCGGCAACATTAAACACAGGCCACCTTAGAGTGGGTGAAAGGCCGATATCGATAAAGTCTATAACCTCTCTAAAATGTACTCTGTCTGCAATATTGCCAGCGACTCCCGCCAGAATAACTGCAAAAAGGTTTGCATTTAAAATATTTTTAGATTTAATAGAATCAAGAATCAAAGCAATGAGAAAAACAATGGCAACAACGCCAAGGATTATGTAAGGAAAATTTCGTCCAAGGGAGATACTCCATAGGGAATGTGGATTACGTACATGGGTGATTTTAACAAACTCTCCAATCAATCTTATTTCCGAGCCAAGGGGTAGAAACTTTACTACAAGATATTTGGTAATCCTGTCTAAGGAAAAGAGCAAGGCAAAGATGAGAAGTACCTTTTTCATTAAACCAATCTCAACCAGTTATGGAGCAAGAAGTATATTCTACCAATTAAAAGGGAAATACGTGCCATAATCGTGTAACCAAAGGATGCCCCGAAGGTGATCATTAAGATGGTTATGCCAACCTTAGAGGACACACCAAGAACCCCTTTGTGTTCCCTGGAGAAATAAAAGTAAAGTATGGTGAATAACGTTCCGAAGACAATAATCAGATTATTGAAAGTATAAAGAATCGTCTCACCTACCGTTGAGCCCTTTACAAACAGAGGAAGCATCGACGCTTGAACCTGGGGTACAAGAAATCCTTGAGTTAGCCCTGTAATACCAAGCCCAGCCGCCATACCAACGGTAAAAGAAATTGACCAAACGGATAGCCAGGAAAGGGGCTTAACGAATCTCAAAAGTATAAAGAGGGAAAGTATAAGAGGAATAACCAATAAATATCTCTGAACCCCTACCTTCTCAGTGAAACCCATAACCAGCTTAGGATAGGCATCAAAAACCCAGACGTAAAGCACCATAAAAGCAGCTGAGCTACCCACATATACGTGTTCTGCAAACTTATAAAAGGGATTATCCTTGTACAAAAAGGACAAGATAGCAAGGGTAAAAAAGGCAGCAACCCAAGTCCAAATTATGTTGCTCATTTCTTCGCCCTCCTTAAAACAAGAAAACCAATGTTACCTATTATTATAAAAGCAATAATTACCAAGTGAATCACTGACTGCGCAAGCATGCCAATGGATGCCTGACCAGGAATTCCAACAAGGGTCTCATAGTCTGCTGCCCCCCTCAATCCGCCAATAACCGACACCACTTGGTTTGCCTGCATATAGGGATAATAGTCCGGAGTCATAACTGCAGTGGTTCCAAGAATGATCGGGAGATTGTATCGTGCATAACCGTACTGAATCCATGCATCACCCACAGCACCGGCTTCAAGGCCGAACAGAAGCTTAATGTCTTTATAATTTTTCACACTTCTCATAATTGGAAGAGAGTCTATCGGCGTATATTTGTAATCACTGGAAAACACACTCTTTATGTCTTTGCCCATATTTATTATAACTGCTGCCACTCCAGGACGGTACCCCAGGAAAACGTAATCAATACCATAAATCTTGTTGTATTTTTTAGCGATATCCTCTAAGGCCTGCTGTCCAAGGGGGAGACCCAACGCCCAGTGCCCTAACATTATAACCTTCAAATTTTTACGGAAGGCATGATGTAGGAAGGTTTCCAGCATAGGCTGAAGCTCAGGCATACTTGCGGCATCGTAGTCTATGGAAACCATTACGATTGAACTTTCAGGCAAACTTTCTATATATTCGTAAGCCTTCTTTACCTCTGGGAGAGGTTCTATCTTCATCGTCTTCTTAGTCAATATGGGAATCGCCGTCGCTAAGAAGACTGTGAGGTAAATTATCCTCCTGTCGATCCCCGCAAGCTTCTTAAAAAATTCCGTCATATTCTCTCCTCCTATTTCATATACGTACGTTCAATACCAAGAATAATTCTTATGGACATAGCTATTCCACCGAGGGCTATTCCGATCATTATACCTCTCTTCCCGGCCATCTGAGGCACGTTCATTACCCAGTCAGCAAAAGAAGGTATGTGTTGTTTCAGGTAAACCCACCCAATAGGATATATAAGAGCAATAAAAGCAACAGCAACCAGTATATAAAGAAGTTTGGTTCCCGTTTCAGTAATCCCTACCGATTCAGCATAGAAATACCATGCAAATATGAGAAATATTACGGTAATTACGTAGGGAGCGGCGCCTTGACCGAGGGGAATTCTCCCTAACATTACAATTACTGCGGAAACAAGGAGCAGGGCTGAGTTGAACTCCTTTGCCCTGAAGGCACGGTAAGCGGCACTGGCGATGAAGAATGAAAGGATTGCAAACATAGTGGACTGTAAAGGCATAAAAATGGAGTTGTAAAAGTACTTTGAAAAAGTAGAGGTTGGTGAGAAAGGATTATGTTCTGGGGTCCTTACGATCTCAGTTACGCCCCAAATCAGTGTAAGGAAAAAACTCAGAATCAAAATTAAGGAGTATGGGGCGTCTTTTTCTTTCCGCCTGATCTTCTTAAAATTGTATTCCAAAAGACTATCAATACCAAGAAGCATCGTAAAACCGGAAACGATGATGTACCAATCGTTGAAGATCTCCTCAAGGTTTCCGAAGGGCTTATGGGGAATAAATAGGGCTAAAACAAGCAAGAATCCCGAAATAAACGTTATCGCGAGTGGAATCTCTTTTTTCATCTCACCCTCCTAAAAAATGTTAAAGAAGTTAATAAGCATATGATTACCTATACCAAAAGTTTCCATAAGTGAACCAATGAGAATAATTATCACAAGTACCATTTTAATGTAGTCTTCACCCTTTATGGTACCGAGTGAAAGGGCATCCCTCGAAAGGTAGGCACTGGCCGCATACATTTCCTCTCCAATTAAAGTGTAATCAGTGGAAGCGATAAAGAAAGGTAGCTGCGTGACCGCTGTGGTTCCAGATATCTGGATAGCACCAATGGAATGTCCGGTTTCTGCCAGGATCAGAGATTCGGCGTAAAAGTAACCTTGGAGAAATACTGCACCAGGCCTCTGCCTCATCATAATACCATCAACTCCAGCCGCATAGCCAAACTGGTCTGAAGTAAGGAAGTAAATATTGGATTCTTTATACAAATCGGGCCTGCCAGCCTCAATATAACCCTCTTTTACCGTTTCTTGGGCTGCAACCATTACAATTGGATCATAGCACGGTACAATTACATCTGCCTCATACTCCGCAGCCTTATAGGCAACCCTCTTCAAAATAGCAAGAGAGGCTACAGTTGGAATGTCACTGATATAACCCAACCCCATTATATAAAGTATTGGTCTTCCCATTTCCGTGGAGCGCCCAACGGCCTCGTCGATAGCCTCAAGACCCGCAATCTTCCTGATAAAGAGATTCTTATCTACTCTTGCCCTCATAATGAAATAGAGGAGGAAGGCAGTATAAATCAAAATGATAATCAATACCGATAACCTTTTGGAGTTGAACCACTGCTGAGTACTTATTGCGGGTTCAGTGGTTCTACCTTCAGCCACCAAGGTATCTCCATGGTAAATCAGAACTCTGTAATAGTAGGGTTTTTTATCCATAACACCTATATCTTGAAACTGGGTTTCCGGCTTAAACAGAGTTTCAATCAATGTATCAGGTGCATTGAGATCCTGAGTCCTGTAGATTTCTATTCGGCTAACCACCCAAGAACTATCAAGTTCCCAGGTTATTGTAATGCTTCCCCCTGCATCGTTTGGTGTATCGTAGGCTTTCATATTAACGGGGGAAGCTTGCCACAAAAATAAGAGGATAGCGAGCTTCATAAATACCTCCTATGTACCCTCCTGCCAAGAATTTAAATATGCCCTTTGCTCTTCACTAAGCTTATCTATTGAAACGCCAAGGGTTTTCAATTTATACTCTGCCACTTTTCTATCCAGTTCCGGAGGAAGTGTGTAAACTTTAGCTTCCAAATTATCCTTATTTTCAAGTAGATACAAAACTGCAAGAAGTTGATTAGAAAAAGACAGATCCATCACATCTGCAGGGTGTCCCTCTGCAGCTGCTAAGTTCACCAATCTGCCCTGAGCCAAGAGGTATAAAACCTTGCCATTTTTAAGTGTAATCTTTTCAAGGTTTTCTCGAATTTTCTCAATTTTTATGGCGTTTTCGTAAAGGTATTTTACATCTACTTCAACATCAAAATGGCCCGCATTGGCTAATATGCATCCCTCTTTGATAACCTCAAAGTGTTTAGAAGTTACCACATCCTTGCAACCTGTTGCAGTTACAACAATATCCGCAACTTTAACAGCCTCTTCCATTGGCATGACAAGAAAACCGTCCTCAAAAGCCTCAAGGGCCTTGATGGGGTCAACTTCTGTCACGATCACCCTCGCACCCATACCCCTTGCCCTCATAGCGATGCCTCTGCCACACCAACCGTAACCTGCCACAACCATCGTGGTACTGGAAAGTAAGATGTTGGTCGCCCTTAATATACCATCTATAGTAGATTGCCCCGTGCCGTATCGGTTATCAAAGAGATGCTTTGTCTGGGACTCATTCACAGCAAAGACAGGAAATCGCAAAACCCCAGCCTTTTCCATAGCCTTAATGCGGATTACGCCTGTAGTGGTTTCTTCCGTTCCCCCTACAACACTATCCCATAGTCCTTTCTCATGTACTAACTTTGTTAAATCCGCACCGTCATCCATTATTATCCTGGGGGATTTCGACGCTATTATCTCTAAATTTTCGTAATAACTTTCCTTACTTTCTCCATGAATCGCAAAGACACCAATCCCAAAATCCCTAACTAAGGATGCGGCTACATCATCCTGTGTAGAAAGGGGGTTCGAGGGCGCAAGATAGACCTCAGCCCCCAGTTCCTTTAAAGCAATAACAAGATTTGCCGTTTCTGAAGTTACATGTAAACAAGCTGAAATTTTAACACCTTGAAGAGGTTTAGTGCCCTTATGCTCCTTTGCTAATTGTCTCAAAACAGGCATGCGTGTGGAGGCCCATTCGATTTTTTTGAATCCAGAATCGGCTAATCCGATGTCTCTGATCCTAAAATCAGCCATTAAGAGCCTCTAAAAGGTCTTTAACAGAGTCGGTTAACTCCCATGTGAAACCTTCTTCTTCCCTTCCAAAATGCCCATAAACCGCAGTTCTGTAATATATGGGTCTCAGAAGGTCGAGTCTATCTATAATTCCGCGAGGCGTAAGGTCAAAGACCTTTTTTATGGCTTTCACTATCTGTTCCTCTGGATATTTTGAAGTCCCAAAGGTATCAACGTAAATAGCTACAGGCTCTGCTACACCAATCGCATAAGCAAGTTGAATTTCCACCCTTTTTGCAATCCCCGCCTTCACAATGTTCTTAGCAATATACCTTGCCATATAGGCCGCAGATCTATCAACCTTTGTTGGATCCTTACCAGAAAAACAACCTCCTCCGTGTCTCGCAAAACCACCATACGTGTCAACCATTATCTTCCTTCCCGTAACACCCGTGTCGGCAACAGGGCCACCTTGAACGAATCTACCCGTCGGATTGATATAACATTTCATTTCTCTGTCCCTCAATTCCTCAGGTATAACATGATTAATCACAAGCTCTCTTAAATCTTCACGAAGTCTCTCTATTTTGACCTCCTCATCATGTTGGGCCGAAAGGACCACTGTGTTAACTTTAACGGGCTTACCTGTATTATCATATTCTACAGTAACCTGGGACTTTCCATCGGGCCTTAAATAAGGTAGAATGCCATTCTCCCTTACCTCTGTCAATCTCCTAACGAGCTTGTGGGCAAGCACGATGGGCATTGGCATAAGTTCAGGGGTTTCATCGGTGGCATAACCAAACATTAAACCCTGATCGCCAGCACCCCCCACATCAACACCCATTGCAATGTCAGGTGACTGCTCCTGAATCGAGGTAATTACTGCAACAGATTGATAATCAAATCCATATTCAGGTCTTACGTATCCAGCCTTTTTAATAACCTCCCTCACTACTTCGGGAATTTCAACATAGGTAGTGGTGGTAAGCTCACCCGCGACCATTACAAGCCCCCGAGTGGTGAGGGCTTCAATGGCTACCCTTCCCTTTCTATCATCTTTCAAAACGGCGTCAAGAATAGCATCAGAAACCTGGTCACAAATCTTATCAGGATGTCCCTTTGTTACTGACTCAGATGTGAACAGTTTTCCCATTTTATACCTCCTAAAATTTTACTTTTAAACCAAGATAAAGCACCCCTTCTGCCTCTCTATAACCTTTACGATCTAAAGGTCTAAACCCCAAATACAACATCCCTTCATTCGAAAGTCCTTTCAACAATAAGCCCCAATTAGCTTCAATTTCAGGTGTTAAATTATATTCTAAAGTTAAGCCACTGTAAAAGCTTAAATCTAAAAAGGGCATCACTGTGTTCGAGAGGGGATGGGCATAAAACAGATCTAAGAGGAAATCAAATTGATTAGGATTTCCTACAGTTAACCAGGGAATCTTCTCATGCCTTAAATAAGAGCCAAGTTCCAGTCGATAATAAAGGGATCCCGGATTTATTTGAAAGTTCAAATTTCGATTACTGTAAACGAACTTCAACTTATTCCAGTATAGGCTTCTATCTACAAGGGTATCGATTTTATGGTAGCAAGTATGATCGAGGAAAATGCCATACCACTTTTTTTCTTTTATTACCTTAAATCCGCCACCCAGTAAATAGTCAGCCTCCTGTGGATCAAGCTGAATTAGACCCACGTCGCGTCCCATCCAGATGTTTTCAAAACCATAAAGCACAAGCCTCACCTTCCCCCATTGGAAAACATCCGATTCAATACTTATCTTACCCATTGCGCTTCTTCTCTTCAAGGTACCTCCAAATTTTCTGAGCTCCCCGAAACCCTGGGTAGAAAAGATGAGGTGAAAATCTGAGAGGAGTGACAGTAACAATAAAATCTTCATTACAAAACCTCCAGTATCTGGTCCCTTTCGTAAGGGACTAATTCCATTAAGGCTCCGCCTCTTTTAATTAAAATACCCACGCTTTTCTCTTTAATTTCGCCTATTATTTCAGCAGGTATCCCCTCTTTTTGCAAATCTCCGCAAAGGCGTTCTGCTTCTCTCCTTCCAGTAAAGGCAATCAGTGAACCCGAGGCTATAAGTCCAAGAGGATCGATACGATAATATGTAGAGATAGCTTTAGTTTCTTCGTAAATTATTATTCTGTCACCATCAATAATTGCCCCAAGCCCCGAAGCAAGTATCGACTCATATAGCGCCGTTATCATTCCACCTTCCGTGGGGTCGTGGAGATTGTGAATTTCGTAATTTTCAATTACCTTAAGCCCTACATCAAAAAGACATATACCCGGGTCGTAAAGGAATTCCTGGCACCTTTTCACAAAGGGTTCTCCAAAAACTCTCACAAGTTCTTCCTGCTTCTCCCGGGATATAATACTCGTCCCCTCAATGGCAACGCCTTTGATTTGAACTATTGCATCACCTACTTTTACCTTTTCAGGAGAGACTTCCCTTATAACTTGACCGACCATAAACCCTGATAGTACCGTGCTCTTAAGGCCAGGTGTCACCTCTGTATGTCCTGTTATTACAGGAGTATTGAATTTTTTCGAATAAAACCCCAGTTTCTCAAAGGTGTTCAAAACTTCCTCCTCTGAGATACCTTCATGGAACAGCAAATTTACACCGAGGTATAAGGGTTTAGCGCCCAAAGAAATAAGGTCATTAATGTTACAAGCCATAAGATAATATACGCTATCCTTGGAGGTAAAAGTGATTGGGTCTGAAGTAAAGGCGATAACAGGAGATTTAATCTTAACTATTGCCCCATCAACGCCGTACTTGGGACCTACGAGAATATCCTCAGAAGTTACCTCTAATTTTCGTAAGCATTCCTTCAGTAGCTCAGGAGGTATTTTACCCGGTTTCAACGGCATGTATATAATTATAGGGCAAAACATTGATTGAATTTAGCAAAGACTCGAAAATAAAAAGTATGAAATGGCGTTATCGAAAGCAAGAATTCCCTCTGACTTGGTACGACTTTCCACGAATTATCTCCATTGTGCTATCAACAAGAAAGATAACGCCAGAAGCTGCGGAAGAATTTCTCTATGCACACAAAAAATCCTTCTATGACCCTTCCAAACTTAAAAGTATCGAAAAAATCGTCAACAGATTAACAGAGGCCCTCGAAAGGAGGGAGAAGATTCTCATTCATGGTGATTATGATGTTGACGGTATAAGCGGTGCTGCTTTACTCTTTCGCGCTCTGGACAGACTTGGGTTCTATGTAGATCATTATATACCCCACCGGGCTACTGAGGGGTATGGCCTTTCACCCAGGGCAATAGAAAAGGCAGAGAAGGAGGGTTTCAATGTAATTTTAACCGTGGATACGGGAATCTCGGCTTTCGGCCCCGCCTACACCGCAAAATTTAAAGGAATAGACCTGATTATAACCGATCATCACGAACCCCAAAGGGTGAATATTAACGGTTTGAAATCCATAAGAAAATTTGCTCCCCAAAATCTAACAAAAATAGAAGAAGACTTCAAGACATCAAAGTATATTTTACCAGAAGCTTACGCTATTCTGAACCCCAAATTAGAGGTTTACCCTGACCCAAACCTTGCAGGTGTGGGAGTCGCCTTTAAACTCCTTGAAGCACTTTACGCCTATTTTGAAAGAAACCCCGAAGAACTTTATGATGACCTGGACCTCGTTGCATTGGGAACCGTTGGGGATATGGTGCCACTTGTTAAAGAAAACAGAATCTTTGTTAAAAAGGGCCTCCACGTATTAACCAATTCAAATAAAGCCGGAATAAATGCCCTGAAGGAGATTGCTGGAGTTTCTGATGGAGATATAAATCCTTTCCATATCTCTTTCATCTTAGCCCCGAGAATCAATGCAGCGGGACGAATATCCCACGCCAATGAGTCCTTTGAGCTCCTTATCACGGAAGACGAAGAAAAGGCCTTTGAACTTGCTGAAAATCTCCAGAAACTGAACAACAAAAGAAGAGAAGAGGAACGGGCAATCTTTGAAGAAGCTATGGAACAGGCTCTGAAATTGGATCTCAGGGAAAACTACATTCTTGTACTATCCTCCGAAAATTGGAACTACGGGGTTATAGGGATTGCAGCATCGAAATTGGTCGAGGAGTTTAGAAGGCCTGTAATTCTTGTTACCTTCGAACACGACATGGGAAGGGGTTCTTGCAGGAGCATTGAAGAGTTTGACATGCACGATACCCTGACAAAATTCAGTCACTATCTTGAATCCTTTGGCGGCCATAAATTGGCCTGCGGCTTAAAAATAAGAAGGGAAAATTTCGAAAAATTTAAAGAAGAACTGAATCGTTACGCTTCTGAAGTCCTTAGTGGCCTTGATTTAGAGCCCGCTCTTGAAATTGATGGAGATATTGAGCTTAATGACTTGAAAGAGAACTTCCTGGACTACTACAAACTACTTTCACCTTTTGGTGTTGGCAATCCAGAACCAGTGTTCGCTCTTAAAAACGTTGCGATCGATAAAGACAGCATTAGAGTTTATAAAGAAAAACACGTTTCGTTCCTTATAAATGACTCCGAAAGAAAGTTTAGGGCGATTTACTTCGACGGCATTGAGAAGTTAAAGGTCTTGTTAGAAAGTGAAAAGGTAGCCCTCGCTTTTTCAATAAACTTAAGGGAAAACGAGGACTTCGAGCTTAAAGTTTTAGATATTAGACCCTTTTAATAAAAATTATACCCGCTTTGCTACTATTCAGACTGGGGATAGACTGAAACAAAAACTTTATTTTTTCTCTTCTCAAACTTCACATATCCGTCAATTAGAGAATAAATGGTGTAGTCCGCGCCAAGACCAACGTTATAACCAGGATGAAATTTCGTTCCTCTTTGTCTCACAATTATGTTACCAGCTTTAACAAATTGCCCATCGAAATTCTTAACACCAAGCCTCTTGGAAATGGAATCCCTTCCGTTTCTTGACGAACCCATTCCTTTTTTGTGTGCCATGGTTACCTCCTGAAGTGCTTTTATTTTAAATCAATCCAATCGTATTTTCAAACCCGAACACCGGAATCCCATACAACTTTGTAATCCAATGCCCTTTTGATTATACCACAAAACTTCATTATAATTATCGAACTTACAAGGAGGATTGAAATGCCAGCGCCGAAAAGAAAGCATTCAAGGGCCCGTTCAAGAAAAAGAAGGACGCATTACAAAGTAAAAATGAAAACCGTTGTAAGCTGTCCAAACTGCGGTGAACCAATAACCCCACATACGGTTTGCCCCAATTGTGGATACTATAAGGGCAGACCCGTTATGGTTGTTAAAACGAAAGCTGAATAAATACAAGGTTCTTCAAACAAAAAGGGGTCCTTGCGGGCCCCTTTTTATTTTAATGCTATCCCCTTTTATTTCACCAGCAGGAATTTATTCACTTCATCCTTTCCATCCACCCTTAGTCTCACAAAGTAGATTCCTTGAGGTAGCGATTCGCCATCGACCTTGACCCTGTAGTATCCCCTGTCGTATTCGCCCTTCGCAAGGGTCTTCACCACTCTACCCTGAATGTCCAGAACATCAAGGGTTACATTGGATCTCTTCGCAACCTCAAAGGCTACAAAGCCCACTCCCTTAAGCGGATTACTGGATAAACCGAGAAGCCTCGTCCTTTGAGGCAGGTTTTCACTCACGCCGGAGACAAGACCCGTAGTGTCGGTGGTAAAGAGTATGGCCCTTCCCCCCACAATAGAATCGGCACTCTGAGCATAGGTTCCATCGTAGTAGTATTGAATTCCATCGTCACCCGCAGAGTTCTCAATACCACAGGTATAATCCGTCTGGCCAGGTGTGATAAGGAACTGGATCACTATATTACCATCACCCGTAGGCGTCGGATAGTAGGCAGGATCGTAAAGAATTACCTCAGCCTTGGTCGGTAAAGTAGTTCCATAATGATAAACACTGTCATACTCTACTATGAAGATGTGGTTCGCTGCATCATAGTAGTAGTAAATCTTTCCGCTTCCTGTGGCACTTGGATTAAGGTCATCCCATACGATGGCTATGATGTCATTAGGGGCTGAAGAGTTGGGAATACCTACATTGGAAAAGTAAGAGGATGTATAACTTCCAAAACCAACCCATCCATTGGATGAAACCGTTATGGAACTCTTGTTCTGACCAAAGAATTTAAAGGTGAAGGGCAAGGATACCGATTGATATACATCATCACTACTGCTTGCTATCTGGGTACCAATGTTCTTAATCTCAATCCAGTTAAAGGTAGGTCTCATGGAGTACGGTGAAAGGTCTGAAAAGGCCCTGTACCCGTAATTACATGGCCCTACGTACCTCCCCGCAATAGGGATGACCACCTCAAGACTCTCAGAATATCCTGTACCTGTTATCCTCAAAAGGTACCTCAAACTCTGAATAGAAGCAGAAGGATGGATATAGACCTGGAATCCGTCTCCACTGGATGGGGTATATGCCCCTATGTTTCCATAATTCGAGACACTATCGATAACATCCGAATTCCCATCCAACGCCCTCAAGTAACCTACAACATTGTCAACGCCCATTAATCCACCAGTAAGGGTAAGATAGAGGTTTACAAGCTCACCAGGGTCCTGATATCCATTGCCATTGCCGTAAACCTCACTCACACTGTAACCGGTGTAGGAAAGTTGAGGCATAAAGACTACAGGCCCCA
>JBDRYS010000004.1 GCA_039803545.1 candidate division WOR-3 bacterium
AACCGAAAAACCTTACCCGGGTTTGACATGATGGGAAACCCTTGCGAAAGCGAGGGGTGCTGTCCTCTGGACAGAATCCCATCACAGGTGGTGCATGGCCGTCGTCAGCTCGTGTCGTGAGATGTTGGGTTAAGTCCCGCAACGAGCGCAACCCCTGCCCTTAGTTGCTACTCTGCGGAGGGCACTCTAAGGGGACTGCCGCCGATGAGGCGGAGGAAGGTGGGGATGACGTCAAGTCCGTGTGGCCTTTATGTCCAGGGCTACACACGCGCTACAATGGGTGGTACAATGGGCTTTGCGACCCCGCGAGGGGAAGCGAATCCCACAAAACCACCCCCAGTTCGGATTGGGGTCTGCAACCCGACCCCATGAAGACGGAATCGCTAGTAATCGCCTATCAGCATGGGGCGGTGAATACGTTCCCGGGCCTTGTACACACCGCCCGTCACGCCATGGGAGCCGGGGGCACCTGAAGTCGCTGGCCCAATCCCCCTTATGGGGGAAGGGAGGCGCCTAGGGTGAAACCGGTGACTGGGGCGAAGTCGTAACAAGGTAGCCGTACGGGAACGTGCGGCTGGATCACCTCCTTTAAAGAGTAAACTCTACCACTCTAACTTGCACTCACCTGGTTGATGTCCTATTTTCCATTTTAAGATTCCTATATAATGTCTTAGAAATTTGTTTTACAGTTAGCTTTTTATCGTTGGGTTTTTTGTTAAGTTTTGATTTTTTTAGATGGTTATAGTTTTTCAAGTTAACAAAGGTATTGGTGTAGAATTTCGCGGTTCTCTTGATTGTTAGCCTCCCTTTGTTATGTTCTTTTAATGGTTGTTTGCAGTTTCAAATTTTAGGGTATATATTAAATAAGCATATAAAGTAAAAAGCAAGTGTTAAAAACTGGATATGTATAAAAACTTGATAAATGGAGGTGGGCGATGAAAATTGCGATAACTTCGACAGGTAAAGACTTAAATTCGCTTGTTGACCCAAGATTTGGCAGATGTGCCTACTTTGCTATTATTGACACTGATACAATGGAATTCAAGTTTGTGGAGAATCCTGCTTTGAGAAGTCCAGGTGGAGCGGGGGTAAACGCTGCGCAATTCTTAGTAGATGAAGGGGTTAAGGTTTTGGTGAGTGGAAATGTTGGGCCTAATGCTGAGCAGGCTCTGAGAGCGGGTGGAATAAAAATTGTTACGGGTGTTTCAGGAACACTCAAGGAAGTGGTAGAAAAGATTAAAAGGGGAGAAATTTAAGATGTTTGGACCTTTTAGAGGTCAAGGCAGAGGTAGAGGTTTTGGGCGCGGTCGAGGTATGGGCTGGGGCCGCGGTATGGGGTATGGCCGTGGATTTGGAAGGGGATATGGCTATAGGAATGATTTTGAGAATATGCCAACGAGTAGAGGTAATGAAAATTTAAACGCTGGAACATTTACAGGAACCCAGCTTGTTAATGCAAGGGCGTATGTTGATGTGGAGAGATGTGTTGGATGCGGTATCTGTGAGAATGTTTGCAGGACTGGCGCTATAAGAGTCATCGATGGAGTGGCACAGGTAGATGTCAAAAAATGCATAGGTTGTGGAGACTGTGCCAATGTTTGTCCGCGAAATGCGATTTCATTGAAGAGCATTTAATTGAAGATGATAGTCTCCGTTGCAAGTGGTAAAGGAGGAACTGGTAAGACTCTGGTTTCAACAAATTTGGCCTTGTCTCTTGAAGAAAATAATATTCAATTTCTTGATTGTGATGTAGAAGAACCCAATGCGTTTCTCTTTCTTAAGCCCGAAATAGAGAAAGAAATTCCTGTTGAAATGTTTGTCCCTGAAGTCAACGAACAAATCTGCACCCATTGCAAAAAATGTGCTGAATTTTGTGCATTCAATGCCATATTTGTTACATCAAAGAAAGTTCAGATATTTCCAGAGCTGTGTCACAGTTGTGGTGGGTGTGCTCTTGTATGTCCAGTAGGTGCCATTAGGGAAGTGCCTTTTAAAATTGGTAGTTTGAAAATAGGAAAAGCCGGAAATATAGATTTTGTCTATGGTGAGCTTGAGGTGTCGAAACCCCTTGCAGTTCCTATTATTAGGGAAGTAAAAAGTCAGACTAATAAAGATAAATTGGTGATTATTGATTCTCCTCCAGGCGCCTCAGACCCTGTCATTGCTGCGGTTAACGGCAGCGATTTTGTAATTCTTGTGACTGAACCTACTCCCTTTGGCTTTCATGATCTCAAAATTACAGTGGATGTGTTAGAACAGCTGAAAATACCTTTTGGAGTTATTGTGAACAGAGCAGACCTTGGGAATAAGGATGTTTATGAGTTTTGTAAAGACAAAAACATACCCATATTGATGGAGATACCTTTTGATAGAAAGATTGCAGAACTTTACTCAAATGGAATTCCTTTTGTAACTGTGATGGAAGAGTGGAAAGCTAAATTTCAGAGGCTTTTTGAGGATATAAAGAGGATTATCGTTAAATGAAGCAGATTGTAGTTTTGAGTGGGAAAGGCGGTACGGGTAAAACTTCTTTAACTGCCTCTTTTGCAGTTCTTGCAAAGGACGGACTATTTGTGGATTGTGATGTTGATGCCCCTGACTTACACCTGCTTTTAAAGCCCACCATTGTAAAGATCAACGATTTTTACGGGTCAAAGCTGGCAAGTATTGACCGTGACAAATGTATAGAGTGCGGATTGTGCGTAGAAAAGTGTAGATTTGATGCAATTAGTAGTGATTTTATTGTTAACCCCTTCTTGTGTGAAGGTTGCGGGGTGTGCGGTGTTGTATGTCCTGCTAATGCCATCTCTTTTTCACAAAGGAAAGCAGGGGAAATTTACATTTCAAATACAAAATACGGTCCTATGGTTCATGCTCGCCTCTTTCCTGGCGAAGAGAACTCAGGAAAGCTGGTGACAATGACACGACTTCTTGCAAGCATGGTTGCACAGGAGCAGAAAAAAGACCTTATTTTGATAGACGGAGCTCCTGGTATAGGATGTCCAGTTATATCTTCCATCACGAATGTGGATTATGCCCTTATCGTGACAGAACCTACTGAATCGGGTATCCATGATCTTCAAAGGGTGCTAAAGCTTGCAAAACATTTTTCTGTAAAACCTCTGGTATGTATAAACAAATATGACCTCAATAGAACCAACACTGCAAAAATTGAAAAGTATTGTGAGGAGAATAACATTCCTGTCCTTGGGGAAATACCCTTTGATCCATTGGTGATAGAGGCGATGGTTAACGGCACGCCTGTAGTTGAATATGCCCCTGAAAGTTTGGTTTCAAAGGGGATTGTAGAAATATGGCAGAAGCTATTGGAACTGCTATAGCTTTCGGACCGGTTCCATCGAGAAGGCTCGGAAGAAGTCTTGGTGTTAATAATATTCCACCAAAAGTCTGCAGCTATTCCTGTGTTTACTGTCAGTTAGGTAGAAGTTTAAGAATGACCTTTAAAAGACAGAAATTCTTTGAGCCTGAGGAGATTTTTAATAGTGTCAAAAATAAAGTCGAGGAGGTTACGAAGAGAGGAGAAAAGATTGACTATATTACTTTTGTCCCAGATGGAGAGCCCACTATTGACATAAGTTTGGGAAAAGAAGCGAGGATGTTGAAGGAACTTCGCATTCCCCTTGCTATAATAACTAACTCAAGCTTAATCTTTGAAGAAAGTGTTCAAGAGGATTTAATGAATTTTGACTATGTTTCTGTAAAAGTTGATGCGGTATCCCGGGAAATCTGGCGGAAGGTTGATAGGCCTTTTAAAACTTTGGAATTAAATGAAATTCTTGAGGGTATCAGAAAATTCAGTTCAAAATTCAAAGGAATTCTTGTTTCTGAAACTATGTTGATTGATGGCATTGATTACAAGGACGAATTTAAGAGGATAGCAGAATTCCTGTCAACTATTGATAATTTAAAGACTTCTTACATAGCCATTCCCACCCGCCCGCCCGCAGAGGATTGGGTAAAGCCCCCAAGGGAAGAGGTTCTTAACGAGGCATTCCACATATTTGAAAGTTTTTTAGGCAATAGAGTTGAATTTCTTGTTGGATATGAAGGGGATGCTTTCGCATCTTCAGGTGATTTAGAAGAGGAATTATTGAGTATAACGGCGGTGCATCCAATGAGAGAGGAAGCTGTTATAGAGATGGTTAAGAGGCACGGGGGCGATTTCCGCAAAGTAGAAGGGCTTGTTGAGAGAGGCCTGATTAAAAGGGTTGAGTATCTGGGGACCATTTATTACGTAAGAAGATTCAGATAGAATTTCTGAATCCTAAGGAATCTACGTTATAGGGTATATTTGCCAGGCTAAAACAACGTTGTTTACCTGTGAATATTAGCTCTACCACCATTAAATCCTGCTGTCCATCGAGTTTAGCGAGTTTTTAACCACAGGATTGATACAAGTTTAAATCTCTTTGCTATTGAGGCCCTTTCGAGGCTTTTTACTTTTGTGTTATATAGTTCAGAACTAAACCTGCAGTTAAAATCACCATTTTAAACTTTTATGGTCAACTTAGGGGCATCGTGAGTAGAGTATGTGCCTATTGTAAGTGGATTCGTAATATCTCGCCTAACAAGAGCATTCTTTCTGAGGTGGATTCGAAGCCAACGATTATATATTCAGGGATACTTTCCTTATGGTGCTATTCAAATTAAGTCATGACTGGGTTTAGACTCGTATTTTCGATACCTAATATTTACAATTTTATGCAATTTCAAAGGAATAGAGAGTTGACAGTTAATACCAGTCGAAGTGCAGGGGTTAAAAATTGTTCTTCAAGTGCAAGAATAAGGTCGTAACATGCTGTCTATCATATTTAAATTTCGTGTTAAGTGCTATAAAATAATTACATGCTTGCGAAACTTTTACTTACAGCTGTATTGAGTACCTACAGGCCTGGAGTTGGCTTGATATTGGGCATTCCTACTGGGCTCAATTTGAATTTCGAGTCCAAGCCGAATGCCATTAACTCTACCCTCTCTTGGGGAATACCCGATTTATTCTATTTCTCTCTTGGTTATCACGAGAATTTCAGAATCGAAACGAGCGAGGACATTGAAGGCATACTAAGGGCCTACATTGGTGGTGCTTTTCTTTTCAAGGTTACGAAAGATAATGTGATGATGGGAATCAAAGTGCCTCTCGGAATGAAGTTCCTTTTTGATAATCTACCTATAGATGTTTTTGCTGAAGTTTCCCCTGGCGTTCACCTGATACCGGAGACTTCGCCTCTCATTGAGGGTGCCCTTGGAATAAGGTTTTATCTTGATAGGATAAAGGTAGCAAAGGAATAAGGAGGGTTAGCCTAACTGGTAAGGCGGCGGATTTGAAATCCGCTGGGCGTTGAGCCCTTGGGGGTTCGAGTCCCTCACCCTCCGTTTGATAGTTTGAGTTTTTTATTTTATACTTTTAACACGCCCACGTAGCTCAGGCGGCAGAGCACTTCCTTTCATAGAAAAAGCCTCTTTCGAGACTATTTTTTCCAAAAGAGATTTTTACCAGGATGTTAATATCGAATTCAAAAAGTTATTGTACTTTAAAACTGAACCAGCAGAATTAGGGGTAAACACAACTGAACCGATGGTAAACACACTGAATCCGACAAAGCTCTACCCCTTTGTTTTAGCCTTTATCAAGCGTTATGAATTAAAAGACCATGAAAGTGGAAAATAAATACATCGAACCCTTTCAGGAAGTGTTTATTTTGAAATATCCTGATGCGCTTGAACACGAGACTAAAATCCCTGTCGGTGCAATTTTGCGAATCACAAAAATCTTAATTTCTGAGACTCTATATTCTGATTATATGAAATTGCATGATTCCCATATTTATGTGTATATAGATGGGCAAAAAAATTTTGACCTTATCGGCTTAGCTATAACTCCTATAAATGTGGGAACTTGTGATTTGGTCATCCCAGTTAAGAGATCATACAAATTTGAATTTGTCCCATCAGAAGATGTTGGTGGCGATGAGCGATATTGGACCGTGGTCCACATTGAAGGATACATTGAGGCAAAATAAAAATGGATAATAAAATGTTTGAAAAACTCGATCAAAGAATAGATACACTTGAGAATAGGATCGCATCTATTGAGGCTAAAATCAATACCATAGCTGAGATCCTTCAGGTATTTAGCCTTAAAAACAGCAATGGTAACAAAATCAAATTGAGCTCAATAATCATAGCTTTTCTTGCTGGTGGTGTGGCTAATATGGTAGGGATTTATACGCTTGTAAAAACGATAATCGAAATTTTTCTTAATTTTAGAAGATGACATGGTGGATCATACCTGGCTTACTATTTTTGTTTTATATTTTGCGTGACATGGGAAACGTAAAAAGCATTGCAAGTTCACCACAGGAATTTAAAGACCTTCTCTTCCCACTTGCCAAAGAATTTGAAGATTTATATGGAATCAAAAAGGAGATCATAATAGCCCACGCCGCTTTAGAAACAAACTGGGGGAGAAGAACCATAGATAATAACCTCTTCAATATTAAGAAAGGTCTTTGGAAAGGGCCTACCGTTAAAGTAACTGTCAAAGAATATGACCCTCTTAAGGGTTGGTATATAGCAACAGAAGAATTCAGAGCATATTCCACCCTTAGAGATTCTATCCAGGATTATATAAACTTAATTCAAAGCCGTTATCCTAATGCCTGGAAGAATAGGAAAAAACCTAAAAAGTATTTTGAAGAACTACAAAAAGGTGGATACGCAACGGATCCTCTATATGCCTATAAGCTTACCAGCATATATACGAATGTGGTATGGTCATAGCACGGAGGCTTGAAGTATGGCAGGATGGGAAGAGGTTATTTGGGCTTATCTCGTTCCAAAGGGCAAAGGAGGAGAATTTCCAAAAGCAAAGTATGTATATACGAACCACCCTAAATGGGATCTCGTTATCGTTGAAGACGGAGAGCCTGAAGAATGGGGATATAGAAAAATATCTGGAAAAGGTTACGGGTTATATTCTCGTAGATTCTACCATTATGGAGAGGATAGAGAGAATCTTGGAAAAAGGGGAGAGGATAAACAAAGTACTGGACAAAGCGGAGAAATATCTTCTAATCCTTCAAAAGTTCAATCAATTCTTTTCGACAGAAAACTCTGGACATTAAGTAAAGCCAGAAAATGGCTTAAGGAACATGGATACAAGACAAGGCTTTCAGAAAAAACCCAGAATTATTATTGGTTTAGACAGGAACCACCTAAAAAGTTTGAAAGACTCCGTATGATAGATTTTGGAGAAAATACAGGGATAAAAGCCATTGTGGGTTTCACTGAAGCCAATAAGAACTTGACAGAAGGCAAGTCCAATCCTTATAATTATCCTAAGATGGTTGAACTTTTCCCTCCAGAGCATTTAGAGAAAAGGCTTAAAGAAGCAAAGGAATTCAAAGAAAAAGGTGATATTCAGCAATCCTGCGAAAAAATTTATTCAGTTGTAGAAAGTCTTATTAAAATACTCGCTGAAAAAGAAAATGTAGAAGCTTACCGAGAAGCCCTATTAGGTGGAGGATGGAATACTCGTCTTTTAGGAAAAGCAGCTGCAGAGTTAAATAAGAAATACAGCAAAGAAAAAAAATTTTAAAAATTTAATTTGGCTTATTTGGAAGTCAGCTCTTTCCTTACATAGAGAAGGTTTTCACGATAACTATATTTCAATAGAAGATTTTGAAGAGGGTTACAAATTTATCCTGGAAAATCTTCCTAAAATTGCCCTTAAAGCAGGCATCAAGCTAAAAATTGAGCCATGAAAAAGCAAATGGATAATATGCTGGAATCTATTATCATTCTTAACGAAAAATACAATGTTCCTTATGATGTTTTAGCCTATTGCTTTGGAGTCTCCAGGATAACCATTTACCGTTTAAAGAAGAAAGCTCGGCAAGATGGAGTAAATCTGAGAAAGATTGAAGAAAAAATTGGAATTTGGAATACTCTGGGTAAAAGAGAATTCTTTTCCTATAAGCCCTAAAGGCCCTCAGCGGGCCATCAAAAAGTATTAGCTCAAATCCTTCATTCTCAAGGGATTCCGTGAACACTATCAGCGGGCCATCAAAAAGTGATAGTTAAAACCATTGACTCTCAAGGGATTCTGTAAATTCTATCTGCGGGCCCTCAAAAAGTATTAGCTCAAGCCGTTGATTCTCAAGGGATCCCGTAGATATTATGTGTGATATGCTTATAAAACGCCGTAAAACAAGCTCGGATACCCTTTTAAAGGGTAATATTACTTAAGGCTTATCTAAAACCTTATCTAAGGGCTTTTAGCTGTCTCGGTGAGGTATAAATATCACGCCTACCTGGATTCCAAAAGTATGGTCCTTTTCTTATCCCACCTTTTTTAAACACCCAGTAAAAAGACACCTTAAACTTTCCGTGTCGAGTATTTATTTCCCATATTCTACGCCATGGATTGAACTCCTTAAACGCCATGCGTTCATAAGGATTTACGGTTAGTTTAGAATTTTCACCATAAAGAGCAGGATCTGAAATATACCACCATTTTTCACCATCGAAAACAATCTTGTTAGGGAAGTTGTGAAAGTTTTTATAACACCAATTGCAAATTATACCCTTTATCTCCATTTGCTTACTTCTATGGGCAAATTTTCTGGATACCTCAATTATTTCCTCCTCATGCAAATACCTTCCACAAATATCGCATTTTTTCATTTTTCTTTCTCCTTTTCCAATGCCTTCTCTAACTCTTTTTGGAATGCCAGAGCCTCCTCATAAGTATTAAAAACATGTATAGTCCATTTACCGCCCTTATGCTCTCTTATCCTGTATTTCCTTCCAACTTTCTCAATTTTTGGAACCTTGCCTCTCTTTCTTTTCTTCTCTGGTTCTCCTTCTTCGCTTTTAGTCTCGACCTCTGGAAGAGGTATAATTTTCTCCTCCTCTATCTCTTGTCTGGTTATATCTTGTAACATTCCATTTAAGAAGTGGTTCATTGGATTTTGGCTGTATTCTTTACGTAGGGTAATATACCTACTCACAGAATATAACGACTTCCATCCACCAAGTAAAGCAATGATCCTATCTGAAAAGCCTAATTCGCTTGCAATAGTGGCCCAGGTGTGTCTAAAGTCATGATAGTAAAAATTCTCAATATGGCACTTTTCTTTTAAAAATCTTTGGAACCACTCGGTTAGCATTCTCTTTTGGTAACTATTCTGGAAAGAAGGGAAGAGGATTTTATCATTTCCGCAATTCTGGAGTAGCCACATAGCAAACTCATAAGGAATATCAATTTTTCTCGTTTTTCCAGTTTTTGTAATGTCACTTGTAAAGTAGATCATCCCGTAATAACCTGTTTGGTCCCTGGCAATCCTTATGTGTTCTTTTCTTAATCGTAAAACTTCCTCTTTACGTGCGCCTGTGAATAATCCAATCAAGATAAAAGCCTTTTTCTCATTCATTCGTGGGCCCTTAGGGAGGTTAAAGATCTCTTTAAGCAGGGTAAAGATTTCCTCATAAGATAAAGCTCTTTCTCTAATTCTATCTTTAAGCCTTCTTTCTTTTAAAACAACATCAGCATAATTTACTCCTTCAACGTAACCAGTTCTTATTAGAAAATTCCATGCTGTACTGAGTCTTGAAAGTTCGCTTTTTATAGTAGATTCTGAAATGGGCTTTCCAGTTCTTTTATTGAAATCCTGAGTCCTCTTTGCGATATAATCTTCAATATGTTTTTTGGTAAGCTTGGAAAATTCTATATCTCCCCATTTCTCCAAAAAGGGCGTGACAAAGTATTGAAATTCTTTAACTTTTATTAAGTCTTGCTTACGTGAGTAAAGATACTCCTCATATATTTTAAATCCTTCTGATAGTTTTAGATCTTCAGATTTTACTATTATTCCTTTTTCCAGGTCACGGAGAAAATTTAAGGCTTCAAGATAAGTATCGAAGGTATAAATTACCCTTTTTCCATTTTCCCACTTTCTTATCCTGAATTTACGGCCATGTTGCTCAATTTTAGGGATCCTCTTTTTATTCTCTTTTCCTTTGCTCGATTGTATGTTGTGTTGAGGTTCCCTTTCATTTTCTTGAGGTATATTTTCCTGGTCTTTAGTAGAATCAAAATTATTTTCATGTTCAATAAGTGATGCGAATTCTCTGGCTATGATCATTTTAATTGCAAAGTTTCTTGCCTCATCGTAAGAATCAAAATATTTGTATATCCGTTTACGTTTTTCATCTTTTTTAGCAAGCTGGATATCTACCATATACTTTTTGCTTCTTCCCTTTAGCCTTGGAGTGGGAATACGATACCTTTTAAATCCGATTTCTAAATAGTCACCGTTTATCTTGAATGTGTGTCCTTTAAACTCTATAATATTACCATGGATTATTATTTGGTCAAGAATGTTATTTATGATTTTGTCATTCATGATTTAAAGCCTCCTTTGGTTTTAAGGTTTTTTGATTTTTTGTCCCATGCTTCGTCACAATATTATTATATACCTTACAGTGTGAAAAAATGTCAAGTGGCAAAATTTCAAATAGCCTTGAAGCCAGAGGAGGTAGAATATCATTCTAAACTATTTTGGTCCCAAATTTGGTCCCAAGTTTTGGACCAAGTTTGGGACCAATTAAAAACTATGACAATAAGCGGACTTTATCATCTTTGGTCCAAAATTTGGTCCCAAACAGCTTTTAGAAACATAAACGCCCACGTAGCTCAGGCGGCAGAGCACTTCCTTGGTAAGGAAGAGGTCACCGGTTCGAATCCGGTCGTGGGCTTTTGATTTTATTCCTCGATCTCTATTTTGATTTTCCCTTCCCGGTAACCTTTTAGAGGCGACAGGAAACCTTTGATGATATTTTCCAGCATTTTATCGAGAAAAGGCATTAGTTCAATATTCGAACCGTCGATGGTAACCCTACATTTTGTTCCATAAAGGACCTTGCATTCCTCTTCCGTTGACTCACCGCTCAGGATTCTTGCTGTTAATGTTTTGCAATCGTAACCACACTTCCCGCAATCCAGCTGTGGAAGCATATTTGGAATGCTGGATGCTATGTAATCTGCTAACTCTTCTAAGTTTTCCAGGTGGTAAATTCTTTTGGGTAGAGTTTTGTGGAGACTTTTATTTAACGTGAAGTAGGCAAAAATCAGCGGGTCTTCGAGTACGTTGTCTTCTTCTTTAAGAACATAAATTTTTGGAACGTTAAACCCCATATCCCCCTCGATCAAAACCATGTCAATTTTCCAGAAGTTTCTAAGGAATTCGAGGGGGTTTTGCGGCCAGTTAAAGGAAAGGAAGGCTCTATTTTTTGAAAAGCCAGCGGAAATTAGGGCTCCAGCTTTTTCCATGCGATAAGTATCTTTACCTTCTTTGTCGTATTCAATATCGTGATGGAAACTCTTTTTTATTGCACCAACCTTGAGATTTTTCTGGGTTAGGAGTTTAATAAGAGATTCGATGAGGACTGTTTTCCCCGAATCACTAAACCCGACTACTTCTATCACCTTCATTGCTATGGTCACCCTTTAGTCCTTTGAGTTCAAGGATAAGATGGGGAATTAATGGGAAAAGGGGCGGGAAATTTTCCATAATGGCTTTTGGATTTCCTGGTAAGTTTATTATGAGGGTTCCCCCCTTTGAGCCAACAACTGCCCTTGAATATACCGCTTCTGGAGTCTTTTTTAACCCCTCGAGAATCATGAGGATCTCAAGTCCATAGAATCTTTTTTCTATGACCTTCATCGTTGCCTCTGGAGTTACGTCTCGAGGAGAAGGACCGGTCCCGCCTGTTGTAATGATCAAATCGACATCAGAATTACTCCATTCCCTTAAGGTATTTTCAATCATATCCATTTCATCGGGAACTATTTTGTAGATGATGTCAGCAACATCCAAATTTTCTCTTACAAGTTTCATTATGAGGGGGCCACCCTCATCCACCCGTTCCCCTCTAAATCCTTTATCTGATACTGTGAGGACTCCCACTCTCAACTTAATCATTTAATCTTTCTCCTCCCTATAATAGATTCCTTTAATGTGAAGGGGTCCATCAAAGTGATGTCAATCCCCCTTGGAAGGCCAATGGCAATCTTCGATATTGTAATATCGAGGTCATTCAAAAGGTTCACGATGTAACTCGTTGTTGCGTCACTTTCAACATCAGGACTAAAGGCAATAACAAGTTCCTTAAAGCCCTCATTCTTAATTCTATCTCTAAGATCGTATATGTTTAATTTATCAGCAGTTATACCCTTTACAGGGGAAAGGACACCCCCTGTGACGTGATATTTCCAACCAACGTCTTGAACCGACTCTAAGATGTATACATCTTCTGGTCTTTCGACCACGCAAAGTACACCAGCCTTTCTTCTTTCATCGGCACAAATGGAGCATACTTCGCTATCTTCTGAAAACCCATGACATATTTTGCAAAGTTTTACTCTTTCATCAACCTCTTGAAAGGCGCTTAAGAGACCCTTGAGCGTTTCTCTGTCTTTTAACAGGTAATAGGCGATGCGAAAGGCTGAACGATCGCCTATTCCTGGCAGTTTTTTTAACTGTTCTATGAGTTTCTTAAGAGAGGAAGGGACCCAGCTCATTTACTGGTAAATCCTTTAACAACTCCTGCATCTTTTTTTGGGCCTCTTTTTGCATGGCTTCAAAGGCTTCATTGAGACAAGATAAGATGGTCTTCTCCAGCTTTGTCTTATCGGAAAGGAGGGCTTCATTTGTTATTTTGAGCCCTGTGATCTTAAACACTCCGTTAATGGTAACCTTTACTCCATCCTTTTCCACATTCAGCTCAAGTTTCTGGATTTCTTTTCTAGCCTTGGCAACGGTGGCCTGCATTTTCTGGGCCTCTTTAAGCATTTTAAATAGATCCATCAGCTACCTCCCGAAGTTTTAATTTTTCTATTGCGTATTTAATAACTTCACTTTCATCAGTTTCTTTGTTTTCTAAATCCTGGCTCACTTTATTTACCCCAGTTGAGACAGTTTCAGGGAGGGGTTGTTGCTTTGGTGGTGATTCTTTGATGATTGCAGTATCGATGAAGTTTACATTCCCGATCAATTCCAGTTCCGATTCAATCTTTGTCAGCCTTAAAAGGTGAAAGTCCACAAAAATCTTCGGGTTTGTGGCACTCTTTATGTCAAGTTCCATGTCTTTAAGAACCCTCAGGAGGAAGAGAATCTGGTACTCGTTGAACTTTGACGCAATGTGAGTAAAGGAGTTTCTTTCAATCCCATAGAAGGCTTTTAGTAGAGATTCTGCTGCTTTCACAAATCCCTTTTGAAAATCCTCGAAACTATAACCCTGCGCTACAACCTCTTCAACAATTTCCAATATCTTCTTTGGGTTTTTGTCGATGATATTTTGCAGGATTTCCAAGTAAATTTCCGTGGGGAGTAAACCGGTTAATTCCTTTATTTTTTTCAAGGTTATATTTCCTTGAGAATAGAGGTATGCCTGCTCGAGCAAGGTTATGGCATCCCGCATACCACCCGTTGATGCCTCGGCGATCAATTCAAGAACGGCATCGGATTCGTAATTGATATTTTCCAACTCTGCAATCTTTTTCAATCTTTCTATGATAAAAGGCTTTTCCAAGGGCTTTAGATCAAAACGAAGAGTTCTGGATTTGATAGTATCCGGCACCTTTTCAGGTTCGGTAGTTGCAAAGATAAAAACTACTTTTTCAGGTGGTTCTTCCAGGGTCTTGAGTAGTGCGTTAAAAGCTTCTTCAGTAAGCATGTGAACTTCGTCAATTATTATTACTTTGTATCTTGCTTTTAAAGGCATGAAACGGATATTTTCTCTTAATCCTCTAATATCTTCAATTCTTCTGTTTGATGCCCCGTCGATTTCAAGGACGTCTATGCTTCTGGATTCTTCAATTTCCCTGCAAGTTTCACATACCCCGCAAGGCTCAGGGGTTACCCCCTTTTCGCAGTTAAGCCCCTTGGCGAAGATTCTTGCAAGGGTCGTCTTGCCGATTCCCCTCGGACCGGTAAACATGTAGGCGTTTGCGATGTTTAAAGTTGCCAGTGCATTTTGAAGAGTGATGACCACGTGTTTCTGATTTACCACATCTTTGAAGGTTTTCGGACGGTATTTGACTGCGAGGTTCATGGTTTAATTATATGCTGTGAACATAGGAACTCCAACTGGAAAGGACCTTTGAAGAGTTTTATAATTTTTGAAGGTGAGAGTTTTAATTATTGGAGATAACAGATCCTTTCATACTTACCGCTGGTTTAATTCTTACAAAAGAGCAGGCTTTGAGGTTAGGGCTGTTGGCTTAGAAGAAGGGGAATCTCTTTGCGAGAGGATTAAGGCCAAAGGTAAAGGAAAACTGAAGTACCTGTTTTCACTGCCGGCATTGCAAAGGGTCGTAGACGATTTTAAACCGGACTTAATACACGCTCAGATGGCTGGTAATTATGGCCTTATGGCATCCTTCATAGGAAAACCCTATGTTCTTTCTCTTTGGGGGCCTGATGCGGTAGAATCGCCCTTTAAATCTGCAATTCATAGAGCATTATTAAAGAGGGTTATAAAAAAAGCCATTCTAATTCATACTGATTCCCACTTAGTAAAATGGTTTTTAATTAAGAACTTTGACATTGAGCCTCACAAGGTTTTGGTGTTTCCCTTTGGGATTTCGAGGAGTTTTTTTGAAAAGGAAGTTGAAAAGCCTGTGGGGGTGGTTAACCTTGTTACCCACAGGAAACTGGAAAAACTCTATGGACATGAGGTTATATTAAAGGCTGCGAAGATTTTAAAGGAGAGGGGTAGAAATTTTAAACTTTACATTGCCTCCTTCGGATCAGAACTCCAAAATTTAAAGAGGCTCGCGCAGGAACTCGGGCTTGATGATTTTGTTGAGTTTACAGGAAAACTGGAAGAGGATGAACTCATTTCACTACTTGCTAAATCACACATCTTCATATCCTCCTCTTATAGTGATACGACCCCCAATTCCCTGCTGGAGGCTATGGCATTAAAAGCCTTTCCCGTGCTCTCGGACCTTCCTGTTTATAGGGAATGGATTTTGGAAGGGCTGAATGGACTTTATTTTAGACCCGGAGATGAGGTTGACCTGGCAGATAAGCTGGAATGGGCTATGGAAAACCTGCAAAGTCTTGAAGAACCGATCCGATTTAATAGAAAGGTTGCAGAAAAATTGGCAGATTGGGAAAAGAATTTTGAAAGATTTGTAGACTATTTAGCAAATACTATGGAAAGGATCATTAAATGAAGATTCTCTTTGTTTCTTACTTTTTTCCACCCTATGCCCATGCCACAGCGGTAGAAAGGACAGTCCTTATCATAAGACACCTGTATGAAATGGGACACGAAATAGGGGTTATTACTGCCAGAAATTATACTTTCTTTCAGCGTGATCCGTCCTATTTGAAGTATATCCCGGAAGGGATTAAAGTTGCAAGGCCGTCTGCACTTGAACCATCCACCTTTTTTGCGCGTAGTGGGACCTCTCCGGGGACCTCCAAAAGACTCTTTAGGAACTTTTTGTGGCCAGACTCAAGGGTTTTCTGGCTCATTAATGCTTTGCCTTCAGGTATTAGATTTGTACGGAGCTTTAAGCCAGACATTGTGGTTTCTATTGCTCCGCCTTATACCGATTTGCTCCTTGGTTACTTAATTAGTAAGAAATTCCATATTCCCCATGTTGTTGACCTCCTCGATCCCTGGTCAGAGGACCTTTATGGGATGTATCCTCGCTGGTGGCAGAAGGAGTTGACTTTTTTCTTCGAAGAAATAATTCTAAAAAATGCTCGAGGGGTAGTAGTTGCAACCTATCCGATGAAATGGAGACTATTAGAACGCTACAAGTTCCTTAGACCTGAAAAGGTGGAGAATATTACCTTCGGAATAATAAAGGAAAATGCGGAGAAAATTGGAGGGATTGATTATTCATTACCTTTTACTGTCCTTTATTTAGGCACTTTGCAAGGGGGGCATAAGAATCCTTCAGGATTTATAAGAGCCTTTGCAAAATTTTTAAAACTGCATCCCGACGCCCGATTGAAAATTGCCGGAAACGTGGAAGGAGAGGTCAGAAATTTCATCGAAGAGAATTTGCCAAAGGAAAAGGTAGAATTTTTGGGGTACATTAAGAATGAAGATGTCTATAAGATTGTGAACGGTGCTCATGTGCTGTGGCTTTTAATCTCCCGAGCGCCGTGGTTTGAACTGGTGATGCCTGCGAAAACCATATCTTATCTTGGATTTTTAAGGCCCATCTTGGCTACGGTGCCTGAAGGATGGACGGCAGAATTTTTGAGAAAAATGGGGGTTACCGTTGTAGACAATGAAAATGAGGCCGGTATATTGGAGGCGCTCGAGAGGCTCTACCACGATTATGAAAATCGGGATCTAAAATTGCCCAAAAGGGAGCTAATTGGGGAGTTTGAGTATTCCAAAATTGCTCAGAAATACGAGAAATTTTTGAAAACCGCTTTGTAGTGCTTAAAATTTGCCTATGAGATTCTTAGTAGCAGGTGGATGTGGTTTTATCGGGTCCAATTTGGTTAAGAGGTTGCTCGACGAAGGACACGAAGTCTACGTTGTGGATGACCTCTCAAAGGGTAGCCTTGAAAAACTGGATGAATACGTAAGTCATAAAAATCTAAGATTTTTTAAAATCGATGTGACGGGTCAGGAAATTTTTGAGATTCCTGCTAAATTTGATGTGGTTATCGATCTTGTGGCCTACAAAATTCCCCGATATTCCAGTGGCCTTAAAACTTTAACCGTCAATACACGGGGTGCTGAAAACCTCCTGAAAATAACGGTAAGGGATTCGGCGAAGTTTGTGATGGCTTCTACCTCTGATGTTTACGGAAAATCCACTGATTTTCCATATAGGGAGGAAGGTGACCTCGTCCTTGGACCTTCAACCTCGAGGAGGTGGGCTTACGCAGTTTCGAAAATTTTTAATGAACATTTAACTATAGCATATCATGATGAATACGGGATAAAGTATGTAATCCTGAGGTTTTTCGGCATTTACGGTCCCCATCAGCACTTAGACTGGTGGGGTGGTCCTGTGGGAGTTTTTCTGAAGAATATCCAAGAGGGTCTTCCTGTCACGATCCATGGGGATGGAAAACAAACAAGGAGCTTTATGTATATTGATGACCTGGTAGAGTGTATGGTGAGGGCAGTGAATTATCCCGAGGCGGAAAATGAAATAATAAATGTGGGGAGTTCCGAAGAAATTAGCATTCTTGACCTTGCAAAGTTAATTCATCGCTTGTCTTATCCTGAGAAAGAGCTTCGACTTGAATTTGTTCCCTATGAGAGTTTTACGCAAAATTACGAGGACCCGAAGAGGAGATTGGGAGATTTCACAAAAATGAGAGAACTCCTCAATTTTGAGCCCAGATATTCATTAGAAGCAGGGCTTTTGAAGTTCATTGAGTGGTATAAGAGGAGGCAGGAATTAAAGGTCTTGTAAATGTGTTTCCTCTGATTAAGACTTCTAAGTTCCTTGAATTTTTCAACGTTTAGAAGCTAAGTGCGAAAAAAAATTCGCAAAATTCTTAAATTCTAATGAAATTTGTCCGCATTAAATATTTTCCATATCATTTTTGTACTAAAAAGGAGGTATCAAAAATGCTTGTTGAAAAATCTACAATACAACGCGAAGTTACGGTAGATATAACATTTAATCCCGAAAAAGCTACCAAGGAAGGACAGTGTAGTGGTAGATACATCTGTGGCGGGCTGCAAAGGTGTGGTGTACAATAAGCCCAAAAGTTATTACCCTAAAAATATTGCATTAAGCATTAAATCTCATTTCCCTACTCGACTTTAGAGTAGGGAAATGAGGTAGAAAGGGAAGAGGATTATGAACAAATTGAAATGGTCTCAATGGAATGTGTATTATCCGATTCTGGAAATGAAGAAAGTATTACTTTTGAATACACTGACTTCCGCTGGCATTGTTTTAGAAGAGAGTCAGTTTGAAACACTAAGAATAGGCAAGTACGACTCTTTACCTGATGATCTTTTTATTAAGTTAATAGAAAATGGTTTTCTTGTTTCTCCTCAAAGAGAAGAAGACGAAAATGCAACATATTGGAGATTTTATCACAATGTAAAGTACCGTTCAGTGTTTGGGACTTTTCATTTGGTCGTAATTCCGACTTACAAGTGTAATTTTAGTTGTACGTATTGTTTTGAAGATAATCATAAGTTGGAGAAAACCGAGATAATAATGGATCCCCAGTTGCTCGTAAAGTGGATAGAGAAGTTCTGGAAGTCATATAAATATAACGGACTTCACGTAGTATTTTACGGTGGAGAACCTTTGTATCGTAGGGAGCTGTTGGAGGATTACATTGGGCAATTAGAAGAGTGGTGCGGAAATCGCAGGGTTACGTTTTCTTTTTCAATTATCACAAACGGTTCTATTATAGAGCGTCAATTTCTCCTAAAAATGCTTAAGACCGGATTGAAGGAAATTCAGGTCACTATTGATGGAATTGAAAATATTCATGATGAAAGGAGGCCTTTTAAACATGGGGGACCGTCTTTCAGTATTGTTTATAGGAATTTGCTTGATATTGTCAACTTACCTCTAAAAGTCATAATTAGAACTAATATTGACAGACATAATATTTCAACATTTGAGTTGTTTATTAATAAGTTGAAAACCGATGGGATTTTCTCAAAAGGAAATGTTTCTTTTATGCCTACATTGGTAGATCCTTCACCCTCAAAAACTGAGTGGTGTGAAAAGTATGTTCCCAAAAATCTAAATGAGAGGTTGAAAACTTTAGAGATAGTATGGGGAAGTATGGTAAAACTTATAGAGGATCCTAAATTTCTATTACGGTCCCACAAGTTAAGTTTCAGCCTGTGTGACGCGAAAGTTGCTGATTCCTTAATTGTTGGTCCTGATGGAAGTATATATACCTGTTATTCTCTTGTTGGAACAGATGTGGGGAAGGTTGGTAATATAGAGACTGGTTTTAATTCACGATATGCCAAATTTTTATTCAGTATAGACGAAAAGGTGAGAAGATGTTTAGAGGAAAAGTGTCCATTTGTTCCTATATGTAATGGAGGATGTTTTTATCAATCTTATATTGAAAGTGGGAATCCTTTTCAAAGGGTTTGTCCGAGAAACTTTTATGAGAAAATTTGGTTGCCTGTAAAGGCGAAAATATATCAAAAGTTTATGCAAAATTCTGATTGAGTGGGTGAAGAGCGGATGATATAATTTTGATATGAGAGACGTCTTACTTGAAATAAGGAATCTCACTAAGATTTTCAGAAGTGGGAAGAAGGAGATTATAGCAAACAATAATGTTTCCTTCAATGTTTACGAAGGAGAAATTTTGGGAATATTGGGACCTAACGGTGCAGGGAAAACTACTTTGATTAAGCAGATTGCAACTCTTTTGATTCCTGATTCGGGGGATATTTTGTATAAAGGGACGTCCATTGTTAAACATCCCGGGGTAATAAGAGGTCGTTTCTCATTCCTGCAGGAGGGAATGAGAAATGTATACCCGTATCTCACAGCTGAAGCTAATCTGCTTTATTTTGCCTATTTAAACCACATCCCTGCAGGAGTTGCAAAAAAGAAAAGTGAAGAATTGTTGAAAAGAATGGGTTTATACGAAGTAAAAGATAACTATGTTTACACTTTCTCATCGGGGATGAACAAGAAACTTGCAATTGCTACCTGCCTCATAAATGAACCAGAAATAGTGTTTCTTGATGAGCCATTTTCGGGACTGGATTTGATAGCTTCTATAGAGCTCATGGATTTTTTGAAATCCTTAGTGACTGAGAGTGGAAAGACCTTTCTCATTGCAGATCACAGACTGGATTTTATTGAGAAAGTTGCGAATAGAGTATTATGGATTAAGGATGGGAGTGTGGTTATGGAAGGAAGCACAGTTGAGATGAAAACTATTCGGAGAGAAAAAGAGTTTATTGTTTATTTACAAAATTCCCTTGAGGCACAAAATGCCTTAAAAGAAAGGGGTGTGGAGTTCCAAGTTCTGTCGGATGAGGTATTGAAGGTTGAAGTCTCGCTAAGTCACAAAGATTACTTATCTTTCATTATTTCTAACTTTGAAGTATTGAACATAGAGAAAAAAGACCTGGATTTCGAGGCAATTTTTAAGGAGTTGTACTCCCATGCTAAAAACAATTGAGGCGGAAGCGCTTAAGTTCTACTATGATGTAAAGCGATATTTGTTCAATTACTTAGTTGGGATTGTTTCCACTACTATCTTTCTAAGCGGTATTTATTATGGACTCAGGTTACTGTATGTCCGCGCAGGAGAAGAGACCGCTTTTGTGGGATTGCTTTTATGGCTCTTTTCTTCCTCTGCAATATCTGGTTTAACCGATATTTTAGCGGAGGAACGATATCTCGGGACATTGGAAAGGATATCAGTGACAAAATCTCCCTTTATTTCAATAGTTGTTTCAAGACTGATAGTTAATTTTCTGTTTGGGCTATTACAGTTTTTTATTATCGGTAGTATCCTTTACCTCTTGTTTCGGCCTAATTTAGCACCTTTGTTCCCGTCTTCGAAAGTCTTCTTTATGCAACTTGTCGTTTCGGTTTTTTTGCTTCTCTCTCTTTATGGTTTTGGGTTCTTTATTGGCTCATTAAGTTTAATTTTTAAACGGGTAGGTGCGTTTAGCTCTGTGCTGGAATATCTTATTTTATTTTTCTCAGGGATTGTAATACCATGGGAGAAAATTCCGTTTTTCCTGCGAGTTTTTGCTAATTTTTTACCTATGACATGGGGAATAAGAACGCTCATTTTAATAAAAATGGGAGTACCTTTCTTGTTTAGCTTTCTTAATTGTATTTTGTACTCACTTGTAGTTGTGTTGGTTGGCATTATAACCTTTCACTGCGCTGTTATCATTGTCAAAAGGAGAGGGGAATACGCCTTCTTCTGACAAATAAGATACCGTTGCTGTTCGAAGTAATTTATATTCTTAGTGAAAGGTCAAGTGTGAAAAGTTTTTCGCAAGCAACGGTAGCCGAAAGGTGCTGTGAGAGAAGTCAGCGGTGTCCAAATGAGTAAAGTTCTGAGGGGCGTCGCTGAAGGCGACGCCCCTCACAAAGGAGTTTTTTCATATGGAGAGATCATATAAGGTTTCAAAATACAACCTGTATAGGTACAATTACGTTTATAACCTGAGACAAAGGAGTCTCTTAAGGGTAAATGATTCAATTCTCAAAGCTCTTCAGAATAATGAGCTTGAAAATATTCCACCACAAGTAATGAAGCTGCTTCTTACTGCAGGAATTGTAGTCGAAGGGATTGATGAAGTGAAGCTTCTGGAATTCTGGCTTTCACTTAAGAGCTTTAATACCAACTCTTTGAGTGTTGCCTATATCCCCAACTACCATTGTAACTTCAGATGTACTTATTGTTATGCTCAATCAGTGCGTGATATTAAGAGACAGGAAAGTGAGAATGTTAATGCGGACTTTCTGAAATGGATTGAGAATCTTTTTGCTCTCGCTGAACCCCGGAGTTTTGAAATTACATTTCATGGAGGAGAACCTTTACTTTCAAAACAGGAAATTTTGTTTCTTTGCAAAAGTATTACTGAACTCTGTCAAAAACATAGCGTAAGGTTAAAGGATATTTCCTTCGTTACCAATGGGAGCTTGCTTGATAAGGGTTTTGTTGAAGAAGTTTTACGTCTTGGAATTACCTGTAGAGCCTTGGTGACTCTTGATGGCACTGAGAATATTCACAATAGACGCAGGTTTGATATTAAAGGTAAGGGGACTTTTTCGCTAATAGTTGATAATGTGATTCTGGCCCTCAATCTCGGGATGTTTGTAACAGTAGGTTTTAATTACGACAGGCAAAACTATACTGATATCCCTTACTTTTTAGATTTTCTTGTTGAAAAAGGGTTTGATAAGAGACCCAACTTTCAGTTGATATTTGGGGCAGTGAGAAAGGGCTTAGACCAGGAGAGCGTAGAACATTTCAAAAAATTCGAAATGGGTCAGGTGGAATCAGCAAAAGTCTTAATGTGGGCTTATGGCTCGATTTATGAACCTCTTGAGCTCCTAATGCAGAGGTCTGCAGACTTTGTTCTACCGTATCATTGGGAAAAGTATCCTCTTTGTAAAGAATGTGTGTATCTGCCGGTTTGCCTTGGGGGTTGCTTTGAGCAGGCTTTTATAAGGAAAAAGAAGTTCTACTGTAGAAAACGATACTTTGAGAATCTTCTCCCGGATCTCATTGATCTCACAGTAAGGCTCTATGGAGAGCATCCGAAGCTGACTCAAGGTCAGAAACTTGAACATATTTTTGGAATTGAGCAAATTTAAAATGAATGCGAGTCAAACAGGCTTTAAAATCTTACTTTTAATGTGAGGTTATGAGTAGTCCAATTGTTATAAATAGCCTGAGAAAAGTATATAAAAGACACCTGAGAGAGCCAGGTATAAAGGGTATATTGCGGGGTATTTTTGCTCGTGAATACATAGAAGTTGAAGCACTAAGGGGAATATCCTTTGAGATTTCCTCGGGTGAATTTGTGGGATATATAGGTCCCAATGGTGCTGGCAAAACTACCACTATGAAGATCCTCTCCGGAATTTTGTACCCTACCAGCGGAGAGGTTCGGGTTCTCGGATACTTTCCACCTGATAGGAACCCCGATTTTTTGAAAAGAATTTCCTTTATTATGGGGCAAAAAACCCAGCTCTGGTGGGATTTGCCTGCTATGGATTCCTTTATTTTACTTAAAAAGATTTACGAAATTCCCGATCGTGAATTCTTTAAGGAGGTTAACAACTTAGCGGAGCTGTTAAATGTTGCGGACCTTTTGAAAGTGCCGTTACGGAAGCTTTCTCTTGGCGAGAGGATGAAAATGGAGCTCATAGCTGGCTTGCTTCATGGGCCTGAAGTGATATTCCTTGATGAGCCTACCATTGGCCTTGACTTTATGTCACAGGAAAAGATTCATGAGTTTTTGAAATATTATAATGAGGAGAAGGGAAAGACAATTATTTTAACCAGCCATTATGTGCGGGACATCGAAAAACTTTGCCGGCGCATAATTTTTATCCACAAGGGCCAGGTTTACTATGACGGAGATAGAGAATCTTTTATTGAGAAATTTACAAAAAAACGCGTAATAGTGGCAAAGTTCAGAAACAGGCCACCTGACTCTCTCAATAGGTTAGGAAAGGTAATGGGAGTAGAGGATAACGAGGTTCGCCTTGAGGTTGCAAAGGAGAAGTTGCAGGATGTCCTTCAAGAAATTCTAAAGAATGCAGAAATTGAGGGCCTCTTTGTGGAAGAATTGTCCTTAGAGGATGCCTTAAAAGAAGTTTTTGAGGGTATTCAAAATGAAAAGGCTCAGTAAGTACTTGCAGGTTGTTGTAAACACTATTGCAGAAAGTTCAGAATTCCGGTTTAATCACCTTTTGAGTTTTCTTGTAATTGCCCTTCCGCTGGTTTTTACTATGCTTTTGTGGAGGAAGGTGCTTGGAAAGGGCGGGCAGATTGGCGTTTTTGACCTTCAAAGAATAATCACTTACTACTTTCTCGTGGTGCTTTTTCAGGATATAACCTATCCTGGTCCCTTTTGGGAGATTATTGATCACATCAGGGATGGAGGACTTAACGTTTTTTTTGAGCAAGCCCATTAGTTATCCTGGGTATATTTTTGCCCTTAAACTGGGCATAAATATCCCGTATTTATTTTTATCCTTCCTGACGCTCTTTTTGCTCGGCATCTTTGCGGGTTTTAACAAATACTTGGTTTTTCCGCCAAATATATTTTATTTTGTTCTTTTTTTAATTTCCTTTTTCTTAGCCGTAGTTTTGGGATTTACACTCTCTTTTATTTTCAGCGCTCTCACCTTTTGGCTTGAGGAGGGCAGAGGAATTGAGGTTTTCTTAGAGTTCTTAATTAGCCTCACCAGCGGAGTTATATTGCCCGTATCCCTTTATCCAGGGTTCCTAAAGACTTTATGTAATTTGTTGCCTTTTAGGTACATTTTGAACTTTCCCGTTGAAGTCTACTTAGGTTTAGCAAAGGGCAGGGCACTTTACCTTGGCTTTTTGGCTCAGGCGGGCTGGACATTGATTGTCTTGCTTCTTTTGAAATTTATATGGAACGAAGGGCTCAAGAGATATGAGGCGGTGGGCGCTTAGGGTAAATTATTATTTTTCCTTGTGGCGAGAATTCTTTTTGATGCAGATAAAAAGAGAAACTATTTTCAAGGGCAGTTTTCTCCTCGAGATTGTATCTTATTTAATGTGGTTTGTTTTCAACGTCTTCTTTTTCGGCATCATTCTCAGCTATAGGCGGTCTATTGGGGGATGGGGGCGTTATGAAGTTCTGACGCTGATTTCTATTAACCAGTTGATTGTAGCCCTTTACGATACCTTCTTAGGCCCAAATTTGAGGAGGTTTCAGACCTATATTGAGAGGGGAGATTTTGACCTCTTTATTATTAAGCCCCTGGATTTGCAATTTTTTGTTTCTACAAGATTTATGGATTTAAAGCCTCTTTTTTCTACTCCTTTGGCCCTTCTTACATTAACCTATGCCCTTTATAAGCGGGGCAGTTTGCCTGGATTAATGGAATTTACCCTGTTTTTAACTTGTTTTGTAATGGGTGTTCTAATCCGTTACGGCTTAGGTTTTTTTGTGATGTCTCTCTCCTTTTATTTCGTTAGGGTTTCTGCTCTTCATTCCCTCCAGAGAGAATTGCTCTCCTACGCTGGTTATCCTTACACCATTTATGAGAAGTTTGCAAAGGTGTTTTTCACCTTCATAGTGCCTGTTGCCTTAATTGCCAATTTGCCAGCGCAGGCCCTTTTGAAGCAGCCAGTAAAGCCAGAATTGGTTTTATACAGCTTTTTCTTTGCTTTAGTGATCCTCGTTTTTTCAAGACACTTCTTTTACCGCTCAATAAGGAGGTACGAAAGTGCTAGTAGCTAAGATTTTTGGATATTTAATTCTCTCTCAGATGGTGAAAATCTTGCCTTATGAAAAGGAGTTTGTCTTTTATCCTTTTCGTGGATTGAGGCCGACTTATGAAGCCAATATTGAAGTTTGTGTTTATGAAGATTCCTTTTCTGTAGAGTTTCAAACACCATCTTATGTTGTGGTTCGGAAGAGTTTAACGCGGGATAGTTTTGACCCGAATAGCGAGGCCTGTTTTTATCTCCTGGTAAAAACTCGTTCAAATACGGCAGAAGGTTACCTTTTTGCGGTTAATGCCAACAATATTCAGCTTGATGGGCTTGTCCACAGTTATGATAACATTGTTACATCCTGGGATGAAGTGTGGAGTTCAAAGGTTGAGGTCAAGGATTCCTTGTGGAATGTGATAATTACAATTCCCTTTAAGGTATTCCGTGAAAATTTTGATTCCCTTTATTTTTACTTCACCTGGACTGTTTTTACGCCAAGTGGAATAGAGATTGTGAGTTCATATCCAATACCTGAGGGATACAGCCGATTTGACCTCAGATTTGCTGACTTTTCTTTTCCTGCTTTGAAGAAAAGGTTTGACAGACTCTTTTCCTTTACGCCATACCTTGCAGTGATTCGAGAAAATTCTATGACTACAAAGATTGGAGCAGAGTTGAAGCTGGTAAAGGGCGATATGACCCTCCAATCGACTATAAACCCGGAGAGATATTCCATTGAAGGAGACATAGACCAGTTTAACTTAAAAAGAAGGCGGAGTATAAAGCTTGAAGAAAAGAGGCCCTTCTTCACAGAGGGACTTGACCTCTGGAAAATGCCCTTTGAGGCCTTTTATTCGAGGAGTATCGGTGACTTTATTGGTGGGGTAAAGCTGGGATTGAATAAAAATACCTTTAGGTTTCAAGGCCTTATTTTGTACGAGGATTCGGTGATTTCACATTACAGTCCATCTCGTATTTTAACCGCTTCTGTTGCGAGTTATAGGCCCTCAAAGGCCTTTGAGAACAGGTTGTTCTTTATAACAAAGGGGGATACCGTAGGTGCGGGAGTTAATGCCAATTTCTTTTTGCCTTATGGCTTTAAAGTAAAGACACAATTCACAAGGGCTCAGGGTAATGATTTTTACTTGGAAGTCAAAAGGTTTTCTAAAACGGGTTTCTGGGTCTCCTCCGGTGCCGAGAGGCTGGATGCTAATTTTAATTTACCAACGGCCTATATTTCTTACTTTGAAAATACCATTTCCTATTGGATATTCTCAGGTATAACAAAAACCTTTGAAAGGAAATATTTTACTGAAGCGAGTCTCTCCTTCGGCTATACCTATTCCAACTTTTTAGATGGAGCGCCTTTTGAAAGGTTTGGGAATGTTTATGCGACGGTATATCCCATAAGCAGTGTTGAACTTACCTTTGGAGTGGAACCGATGAAGACCTTTTACGAGGGGGTATATTACAACAACATCAATTATATAATCTCGACTGCCTTAGGAGTTTCAAAACCTTCTACACTCTATTTTGAGTACATCTGGGGCGAAAACTACGGGAACAATCTAAGGTTTTTGAACCTGTGTGGCAACTTTTCTATTTCTGGGAAGCTTTACTGCGAAGGGGGTGCAGGTTTTGTTGAGGAAGGGCCATCAGAGGACCAGAGAGTTTATTTAATGGGGTCTTATTCTCCCATGGAGAGGGTTTATTTGCGTTTCTTTTCCCAGAGGAGCACTCTGAGTGATAGAACGGACTTAAATTTGATGTTCCAGTATGAATTCTTTGCAGGCAGCAACATTTTTGTGGTTATTAACAGAACGGTAAGAAGCGGGCAGGTTTCTACCCCTGTTATGTTGAAAGTGGCCTACGAGCTGAGATTTTAGAGGTAAAGCCCTGTAGTAACCTTTGGGCTCTTGATTGAATTGTCAAAATCTTAAGAAGGGGTTTTTCTTTTTTACAATAGCCATTTTTGCACTTGCCATATGTCCGGGATGGACTATGATGTCTTCCTCAAGGGATACCAATTTTTTAAGAGATGCTTGCATTTTCATGGGTTCGCTTTCAGGAAAGTCGGTTCTTCCGATGGAATCAACGAAAAGGGTGTCTCCGGAAAAGAGATAGTCACTGGTTAGGATACATATTGAGCCCTTGGTATGCCCTGGAGTTTCGATTACTTTAAGGGAAAAGGGGCCGATGAAAAGAGATTTTTCTTTATCAATCAATGTGGGTTTTCCTTCAAAAGAAAAAGGTATGCCAAAGAAAGCGGAGTGGTTTTTAATGGGATCTAAAAGCATTGGATAGTCAAATTCGTGAATATAAACTGGAATGCTGAATTTTTTTGAATAGTAGTCCACTCCCATGATGTGGTCAAAGTGGCCGTGGGTAAGCAGGATCGCCGTAAGGGTGATTTTTTCTTCCTCAATGAACTTTTCAATTTTGGTGGCTTCCGTTCCAGGGTCAATCATTACCGCATATCTTGACGAGGTTTCATATAGGATATAACAATTGGTGCTTAGAGGCCCTACTACGAATTTTTTAACCTCGATTTTCATTGCGAGAACTTGGTTTAGAAATTATAATTTAAATCATGCTTACGTTCCAGGATTTGATTTTGAAGCTATCTCGCTACTACGCAGATCTCGGTTGTGTTATAGGGCAGCCTTACAATTCTGAGGTTGGTGCGGGAACTTTCAATCCTTTAACTTTTCTAAAGTCTCTCGGGAAGAAACCCTGGAAGGTCGCCTATGTTGAAGTGACGAGGCGTCCCAAGGATGGAAGGTACGCTGAAAATCCCAATAGAGTCCAACAGTATCACCAGTTTCAGGTTATTTTAAAGCCTGCGCCGGAAAACCCTCAGGAAATTTACCTGAATTCTTTGAAATACATTGGCATAGATATTGAAAAACACGATATAAGGTTTGTTGAGGATGATTGGGAGTCTCCTACCCTTGGTGCCTGGGGCCTTGGCTGGGAGGTGTGGCTGGATGGTCTCGAAATAACTCAATTTACCTATTTCCAGCAGGTTGGAGGAATAGACCTCGATGTGATCCCCGTTGAGCTTACCTATGGATTAGAGCGCATTGCTATGTACATTCAAAAGGTAGATTCAATTTTTGACCTTGTATGGGCACCGGGGGTGACCTGGGGCGACATTTATAAAAGGTTCGAATACGAATTTTCAGTTTACAACTATGAAAAAAGTGACAGCAAGTTGCTTATGGAACTTTTCAGGAAGTTTGAAAAAGACGCAGAACAGCTCCTCAAGGAAGGATTGCTCTATCCCGGTTACGATTTTGTGATAAAGTTGTCCCACATTTTTAATTTACTCGATGCACGGGGAGCCATTTCCCCATCAGAAAGACAGGCCTATATTTTGAGGATTAGAAACCTGGCACGATTGGCAGCGAAAGTCTATCTGGAGGCGGAGAATGAGTGAATTTTTGCTGGAGATCGGCGTTGAAGAGATACCCGCCTTTGATGTTTACGACATTGCTGAACAACTACGGAGAATTTTTGAAAACTTTTTAGAGGAGAACCGGATAAAGTTTGGTGAGCTTAAAATATTTTTTACACCGCGCAGGTTTGCGATTTATATTAAAGGTTTGAGTGATTTTCAGGATACATGGGAGTCAGAAGTTACTGGACCACCGGCGAAGGTGTGTTTTGACGAGGAAGGTAAGCCAACGAAGGCTTTGACTGGTTTTCTTGAAAGTAGAAACCTCAGGCTGGAAGATGTTTATGTTGAGGAGACTAAAAAGGGCAAATATGTAAAGGCGAAAATCAAAGAGGGTGGAAAACCAGTAAAGGATCTGCTTTCCCAATTTTTACCTGATGTTCTCAGTAAGGTGAAGGTGCGGAAATCGATGCGATGGGATGGAGACTTCCGATTCTTGAGGCCTGTAAGATGGATTTTATGCCTGTACAATAGTGAAGTGATGGATGTGGAGATTGCTGGTATTAAGGCCTCGAGAGCCACCTATGGCAACAGGGTTAAGGGGAATCTTCTGCTTGAGGTTAAAGACCCTTCAGATTATTTGGATCTTTTGAGAAAGAACTTCGTTTATGCAGACCCTGATGAAAGAAAACAAATCATTCTTGAGAAGATACACAAGATATGCTCAGAAAAGGGTCTTAAATGGCAGGAAGATCACGAACTTTTAGATGAGGTTGTGAATTTGGTTGAGTATCCGGGTGTTATTCTGGGAAGTTTCCCTGAAAGGTATTTGGATTTACCAGAGTCAGTCATTATCACTGCAATGAAACAGCATCAGCGTTACTTTGCCGTGAGAAGGGCGGATGGCAAGCTGGCTAACTACTTCATTACTACTATTAACAATACTGAGGATTATGAACCGGAGATAAGACCGAATCATGAAAAGGTTCTTAAAGCGAGGCTTGAGGATGCGGAGTTTTATATGCACGAGGACTTAAAGATACCACTCGAGGATAGAATCGAAGAACTTAAAAAGGTAGTCTTTCTGGAAGGAATAGGTACGGTATATGATAAGATTTTGAGGGTTGAAAAACTCTGTCAATTTTTACTTCCAAATTTTGTTGACGTTGACAGCGAATTGTTGTTTAAAGCGTTGAAACTCTGCAAAGTTGATCTCACGACGTTGATGATTAAAGATGGGAAGGAGTTTACAAAGCTTGGAGGGATTATAGGAATGGAGTATGCTCTAAGACAAGGAAAAGATGAGAAGCTTTCTCGTATTATTTACGACCATATCCTGCCAAGGTTCCCCGGTGATGAGCTTCCGCAGACCATAGAGGGTGCAATTATAAGCCTTTCTGATAAGGTAGATACTTTGATGGCTTTCTTGAAGGCAGGTGCCGAGATTTCTGCTTCTCAGGATCCCTTTGGGTTAAGGAGGACCCTATACTCGATTTTTGAGCTGGTAAAGGAAAAGAAGCTGAGATTTAATTTTGTCCATCTTCTTGAAAAAGCTGCCCTTGAGCTTGGCATTCCGACGGAGAAACTTCAGGAGTTCCTGAACTGGGCATGGGCAAGGCTCGAGAGTTATTTAGAGGAGAAGGAGGGCATCCGCTACGACATAGTGGATTGCGTAGTTTACGCCAACAAAGGTGATCTCTGGGATGTGATTCAGAGGGCAAGGGTTTTGAACAGCTATTACCTTGAGAATAGAAAGGAATTTGAGGAAGTGGTAATTGGTCAAAAGAGGGCAAATAACATCCTGGCGGGTGTTGGAAACCTGCCCCCCATCGATGAGTCTCTGTTCGAAAAGGATGAAGAAAGGAATCTCCACAAAGTGCTGAGGGAGAGTGAACCTTTGGTAAAAAAGGCTTTGGATGAGGAAAGGTATGAAGATGCCCTCAGGATTTTGAGAAGCTTAAAACCTTATATCGATCTTTTCTTTGATAAGGTCTTTGTAATGGTAAATGATGAGAAGATTAGAAATAATCGCCTTTCACTCCTTTATGAGCTGAGGGAGTGCTTCAGACACTACGGTGATTTTTCAAAAATAGTAGTCCAGGTTAATCAATCTCCTCACCAAGCTTCTTAAGGATACTTTTAAAAATTTCCTTCTCCTGTCTTAGTTTTTCTTTGAATTCACTATCGTCAGCCTTTCTAATTTCTGCCCTCAGCTCAAGAACTCTCTCTTTGAGGAGGTCTTTCAGGGCTTCAACTTCCTGTTGTGTAAGTTCGAGGTTCATATTATTACCTCCTGTTTTGTTTTAATTTTAAGCCATGGGGCTCATATGTGCATATGGAGGTTTCTTTGAAAAGTCAAGTTTTAACTATTCTTTGTATGAGGTCAAGCATTTTGTAGTTTAATATGTAATCGATTTCTTCCATTGCCCTTAGAAGATTTTCTTTCTGAAGTTGCACTCTACAACTAAAACAGGTTTATTGCCTTTGTACAAAACAATATCATGGGTTTTCCCTTTGCTATTACCTGTGATAGGCTTATATAATGAGAAATTTGGGTCATTGTTTGCGACAGTAAATTGTTGTCCTGTGAGGGTTTTAATCTTTTGCTGGCACATTTTTTCGAAGATTTCTCCGCTTCTCAGGGTCAAAAATGTTTGTTTTGTTGTCTTTCGCTCTCTCAGCGATTAACATAGGGATTACTTTGGCTGTTTCGGGATATTCCGTGAGAAGTTCTTTGAGATGGTCTTTTCTTTTTCCGATGGAATTTGTGTTAAAGAGTTTAGGAGTGAAAGCTCATTTTTGCGCTTTCTTTGGATTTGGAAATTTCCTCTTCTTTTTCGGGCTTTCTTATGACAAATAGGTGCTCGTAAGCTTTTATTTACTTGAGGTATTCTTCTAATGTTAATTCTATCACTTCAACCTTTTGAAATTTAAGTTTTGCCGTTCAAAAACATTTTTCACTATCGGCTGTAAGTGTAAGGTGTCACTTTTGTTTATTCAAATGTGGTCTTATTGTGTAAAAAGTTCGCAAGGGACATTTTGAAAGGACTTCCTATGTGATGAGAGCGGCAAGCCAATAATAGCTTTAATTTACATCCTGAGTTTTTCAGCTTCTTGGATTCCCTATTTTGTAAGAAATTTGGAAAAGTAGGCTGTCAATGGGGGCAAGGAGGGTTTTTCTAATCCTTTTAAAATCGAGTTTTTCAACCTTTTTCACTTCCTTAATCGAGGGTAGTATTATGAGCGCCACCAAGAATCTCAGAATTCCAGATAATAGGAAGACCTGGATGATGTTTCCCGCAGGCACCGTTTTCAACATATTGTAGGACGCGAGGTAACCACCAATGGTTGCGCCCACGAACACACTCAGAGAGTTTAGAATGTTGTAATAAGTGACGCAGATGGCAATTTTTTGGCGGGTTACTGCGTCATAAATGAAGTTGGAAGAGGCAATATTGAAGCCTGCCCAGAGGGTTCCAGAAAAGGCTTCAATGAAAAAAAGGAAGTAGAAGGCGGTGTTTTTATTCATCAGTGAGGTTGAAGCCCAAATCAGAGGAATTAAGGGTATTAAAAATCCTGTTATTTTTAAAACTTTTAGATTTCCATACTTATCACCGAGCCTTCCCCAATAGGGCATCGTGAGCAGGCTGGTAATTGAAGAGGCAAGGCTTACCAAGGTAAACTTTGAATAGGAAAGCCCAAGATGTTTTAACATGTAAACTGCAAAGAATGGACCTGCAATTGCAACCGAAAACATAAAGAGGTTCACAAAGGCGGTGAATCTTCCGAAATTGCTGTGTGGCATCAATCTTACGAACTCCCACAGTGTAAAATAGTAAGACTTGTGGGATTTAAAAGGTGGCTCATGTTGAAGCTTTAAAAGGTAGGCGGAAGTAAAACGGGCAACCATTGCCACTGTGAAGATAACTACAAATCCAATAAAGGGGTTTATTTTCTTGAAAAGGTCCAGGAGAAAACCAGCGATTAACATCGAGGTAAGGCTTGCGAATCCTACTATTCGATTCCTTTTTCCAAAATAAGAGCCAAGGGACTTTTCATCAACGAGGTCCTTCATCCACGAACTCCAGGCAGGTGCAAAGATGCTTCCCGCAGCAACAAGGAGTGTGTAAGCGAAGATTAAAGTCAAGGGTATTGCCGGTGATTTTTTGTTAAATACAAAATATATAAAGGCAAGAGATATGATGAGAATCCAGGTTAAGGCCTGGGAAAAGGCGCCCCAAAAGGAGAGTTGTTTACGAGAAATTTTTTCGCCAAGGATTTTGAGGCTTAAAAATTGGATAAGGGCAGAGGCTATTTGCGGAATTGAAGTCAAAAATCCTACGATTTTATTGTTGGCACCGAGAAGGAGGGCATAAGGGGTAATGTACCTGAGCCCCATGCCTTCCATTATGGAGTAGGCAACCCCTTCAAAAATGCTTATTTTTAATGGATCTCTTTTCTTCGTCTTCTCTTCCATTGTCTATTAAATTGTAATTTAATTTGTTCGGATTGCGAAAAAGTCACATGTTCGAGGGCTTGGATGCGAAATCAGATTCACCTTCGTGCACCAATAGTTTTAAGACAGGTCATATTATTTAACCTTGCCATAACGAGATTACCGCATGATAATTAGGACGGTGGTGATATTATGAATCGTTTAGTCCTTTGTTTCTTAGTTATTGCATCCCTCCTTAATGCCCAGGAAGCCCTTAGTGTGTCAGAGCCTCAAGATACCACGCTGAAGCAATACTTTCAAAAGGTCGACAAGCCTGTGAAGAGGGTCTTCCAATTTTCAGTACCCAAGCCCGGAAATGTAGTCGTTGGCGTTGCAGAGGATGGTACCATCTATCCTCTATTTTTCGAAAGGGTGGCCATAAGAGAGAAAAAATCGGGCTCTACCTACCATATTCTTGGTCAAACTATCCTCGGTTTTGGAGTCTACTCCTGGTCTTTGCCGATGACCTTTAACCTGACAGGAAGAACTGCGGGAGTCGTTGGCCTCTTAACTCCCTTTGGGTTCTTTACTTATGGGATGCTCACTGCAAAATCTAAATCATTGCCAGAAGCGGTAGCTGGATTCCTTGGTGGAGGAATGGGAGCTGTCCATGGTTATCTGCTGTTAAGCGACACAAAGGGAATTTTCCCCGTGAGCCTTACGGAAAATCTACTGGATCAGTACCTTGCTAAGGGCATGAAAGTGAGTAATGGAGTCGTTATGAGAAAGGCATTGAACAGTGGTAACGCCTTTTATGAAGCCAACATGCTCAGTAACATAATCCGTGATAGAGGATTGCAGGATAAGGAGTGGAGAGTAGCTACCCTTTACTCTGTGATAAAGGGTTACGGGATGATGTATTTGGATAGGAATGATTATAGAGCTACCGAAGGTGATGTTATTTTTGAGGGGAAATTACAACTTTTAGGTGCAGAATTTTTACCTCTGATTCTTTATGACCAAGATCTGGGAAGGCTTAAAGCCTTTGCATCTCTGGCAGGATACGTTCCTATGTACCTTTATTCGAGGAAGCTTTCTAAGATGTTTGACCTTGGATTTGGTGAGTCTCTGGTGATTTTATTCTCTCCTGCTCTTGCCTCCACCGTTGTTGGAGGAATTGCCCTTCTGATAAACAATGAGACCCTAAATAAGCAACTCCCTCGGCTTTATCCTATTGTAGATCTGGCTCTGACCTACTATCTTTACAAGCGTTTTAAGGATTGAAGCACAGGATAAAGGCTCTATCGAACTAACTACTGGGTCTTTTGAATAAATTTAGCCAGAATTAGTTATTTGAAAGTTCAGTAAATTTTGCGCACCTTTTATTTTTAACTTATCCAAAAATGTTGATTGTTCCGTCATTGAATTGTTCACGCCCTTAACACTATACTTTTTCAATGTATATCATTGGGAAAAATCCAGTTTTGGAACTGCTTAAATCCGATCCCCAGAAGGTGGAAAAGGTTTTCATTGCCAAAAGAGCTCACATTCCAGAACCTCTACTGGACCTTTTAGGAAATGCTGCCTTTCCTGTAGTTCACGTTGAGAAGGAGAAACTTGATAGGATGGCGGGAAATAAAAACCACCAGGGAATTATTGCGGTGGTGAGAGAGGTGGAATTTACCAATCCTGTGGATCTTTTGAATGAGTTAATTGAAAGGCGCGGAGTTTTGGTAACCCTTGATGAAGTTCAGGATCCACAAAATCTGGGGAATATTTTGAGGAGTGCCGAAGCCCTTGGGGCAGTCGGCATGGTGGTTCCTGCTTTGAGATCTTCTGGATTTACCGAAAGCGCAGTAAAAGCCTCTGCTGGTGCAGTTTTTCATTTAAAAATCGGTACCGTCACAAACCTAAGGAACTTTCTTTTGAAGGCTAAGGAAATGGGGGTATGGATATACTCCTTGGAGGTAGGTGGTATTAGCCTCTATGACGCGACTTACAATTTTCCCATGATCCTCATAGCGGGGGGTGAGGATAAAGGTGTAGGGAAAAGCATACTAAGTATTAGCGATGTCGTTGTATCTATTCCAATGTTTGGAAAAATAAATTCTTTAAATGTGGCTTCCAGTGTCGCCATTGCCCTTTCATGGATAAGTAGAGTGAGGGGGAAAGAGAATGGTTAAAACCATTTTTGTTAAAGATTTGCCCAATTTAATAGGGAACGAGGTGGATGACCTTTTTCAGATTAAAGATTTGCAGGACAAAAGTGGCAAGGAAGGGCAGGCCTTCCTCGAACTTACTATCGCTGATGTCTCTGGTACACTTACAGCGAGGATCTTTGACGATGTAGAGGTTTTAAGGGGAAAGATAGAGCGTGGCAGGGTTCACAGGCTCAGGATGCAGGTTTATCAGTTTTCAAATCAGTTGGGTATCAAGGTACTGGATGTTGAACGGGTTGAGGACTACGACATAAGGCATTTCGTACCTTCCAGCAGCGTAGATCCAGCGAAACTGGAAGAGGATTTGAAGAGTTTTATCAGGAAAATTAACAATCCTCAATTAAAAACCCTCCTCAAGAGAATATTTGTGGATGATGAGGAGTTTAGGAAGAAATTTTTACTGGCACCGGCAGCCAGATATTATCATCACAACTTCATTGGAGGACTTGCCGAACATACCCTTCAAATTGCAAGGGTTGCCGAGGCCATTTCTGTATTATATGACGTAGTCGATAAAGACCTTTTGATTGCAGGTGCTCTCCTTCACGATATCGGTAAGGTTTATGAAATGGAATATACGCCAGATATCGACTACACCGACGAGGGAAGACTTTTCGGCCACCTCATTATCGGTTATGAAATCGTAAGCAAGAAGATACACGAAATCGAAGTTGTAAATAGGTTTCCCGCAGATCTTCGGATGAAAATTTTACATATGATCCTTTCCCACCACGGTGAGCTTCAGTTTGGTTCACCGGTAAGACCACTGTTTCTTGAGGCACAGATACTACATTTTCTGGATGACCTCGACGCAAAGGCAGAGATGTTTAAGAAGGCTTCTGATCTGAGGAGTGAAAGTAATACAAGGTGGAGCGAATTTTCAAAGCCTCTTGGCAGGTCTGTTTTTCTTGGTGAGTTGGAGGAGGAACAGAAATGAAGGAGATCTGGCTTGAAAGCGCCATGGAAAGTTTAAATAAGGCAAAGAAGATGCTTTACATTGGTGATTACAAAAATGCCTGCATCAATTCAAGGATATCGGCGACTAAGGCAATCTACTCGGCCCTTATAGGCGTGGATGATATTAAATACAGGGACGAAATTGTAACACTTTATGAAATTTACAAACTACACAATGGTAAGGATGAGGAAATTGAAGAGGCTGTGTTTTTCCTTTCCAGGTTTATCCTTTATGAGGATATTATAACCCCTTTCCTTGCAGAAAAATGGGAGGGATTACCTACCAAGGAAGATGCAGAAAAGGCTGTAAGCTTAGCCGAAAGATTGGTGAAGAAATTTTCTAATCCTCAGTAGAGACCATCTCACTCCACTTTTGGGCTAAAAGGTCGCGTCTTGGCTTGTAGACTGTTTCGTAAAAATATCTCTGGGAGAGTAGTACACCTTTATCGTAGCTTTTAACAATTTCAAGGGCTTCTTGGAAGGCCTTATCAAACTTTCCACCAAACCTGCTTTCAATTTGCCTTTTGAAGGCCTCAGGTGTTTGTATTTCGTTTCCAATTATAAAGAAGGGCCTACCCTCTATCTCAACAGAGTAGGCCTGTTCGTCACCGAGGGAGAAGATTTTGAACTTTTCCTGCAATTCTTTAATCTTCTCCTTGGGGATGCCCTTTATCTGTTCAAAGGTTGGTTTTAGGGGAAATTCTTCTCCCTTTACCGTTTTAAAACCTCTTTTAGCTGCAGCATAGAAAATGGCCCTATTAAGGCCAAAAGACTTGGCTGAATCGAGAGGCAGGCCAAGGACATAAGCCCTTGCAGCCTGCAACGTTGCCATTACTTGAAATCTTCCCACTTTCATTTTACCTTCCTCCAGAAAATTGTCGCAATGGGTCCATCTTTTCCAATTTCATATGGGGAATAGAGCATCTTAAGTACTATTCCCTCATAACCCTTTTTCTTTTCTTCGAGAAGGTGAGTCTTAACGTCGCTAACGAGCTTTTTATATGGCATTAAGTAGAAAGGTTCTTTAAGATTGAGGTTCTCAAGGAATAGTTTCCTATCTTTTAAGGGCAGCATAAAAACCTTTTCACCATTAAGATAAAGGACGTCAAAAACCATTATTACGGGTCTTACATCTGGGTTTTTCTTGAAAAGAGAGGGGATAAATCTCCTGCCCTTTTCTGAATATAGCTCCGCATCGAGGATAGTATTATCGGGAATGTGCCTTAAAAAATCGGAAAGATAATTGAGTTTATCGGTCCAATTAGGACTCTTTTCCAGTCTTCTTCCCCAGAATTGAATTTTTCCGTTGGCTTTTAAGATCTGGAGTCGCCACCCATCGACCTTGGGTTCCACGATCCAATCCCCCTCAAGGGTCTCGCCCATGTAGGGGATTGGTTGCATAAGCCAGACCGGCTTAAGTTCCATCATGTTCCTTTTATAAACTTAAATATCTCCTCAAGGTCTGGCAATTCTTTTATTTCATAAACCTTTACGAAAATGGCCTTTCCTTCTTCATCTACAATAATGTTTGCCCTTTCAGAAAACCCTTCATTTTCTCGGAATATTCCGAGTAACTTTGCTACGCCACCATGTGGCCACAAGTCTGATAGGATTCTCAGTTTTTTAAGACCGAGCTCCCTTGCCCAGGCATGTTTGGATGGCACAGGGTCAACACTTATTCCGACGGGGATTACATTTAATTTTACAAACTCATCGTATTTCTGCTCGAGGGCTTTCATCTGTTCACTACAAATCTTAGTAAAGGCCAAGGGATGGAAGGATAAGAGGACCTTTTTCCCTTTTTGGGAACCTAAATTAAAGGTTTCCCCATGCTGATCTTTAAGGGTAAAGTCTGGTACTATGTCTCCAATTTTTGTCATATTGCCTCCTTAGGAAAATTTTAATGTAGATATGGGAAATTGTAAAGTAGGAAAAAGAGCGAAAAGAACCATATCGCAAAAGAAATATTACGGAATTTAGATAAGGCTGAGGGCACTTTTAGGAAATTAAAGTTGTTACTGGCCATAGTTATCTTTCAAATTTCATATGTACCTGCTCCCTGGTAGGCTTTGAAAGCGAGAGGGAAAAGGAGGCGTATTAGAAAAAGCTGAACTGAGAGCAGAGCAATTTGAAGTATTATTAAGTTGTATTCCCCTCTTAATATGAGCACTGGAAAGTTTGTCACAAGTAAAATCGGTATTACGTATAGAAGCAACTTTTGAATGATTAAAGGAAATATTTTGTACGGGTACTTTCCGTAGTCCGCTATGTCGTAGATGATCCATGTAAGAGCAGGGAGGTTAACGTATTTGAAAGAGAGGAGACCTAATAAAAAGTGGAGGAATGAGTATATTAAAAAGGATAGAATCACTGATACAAGCCAGAGGAGAAGGCTTAATATACCAGGGAATCCGTAAGCATTAAGGCCGAGGCAGAAGATAAATATTGATGGGATTACACTAAACAAAGAGGGGATATCTGCAAATCGGAAAAGTATTATAATTGGAGTGGAAAGGGGTTTTGTCAGGTAAAAATCGAGACTTCCTCTTCTTACAAGATGTGAGATAGATCCTGAACCATAACCACAGAAGGTGCTGAAGAGTCCAAATATGATTCCTGCTGTTCCAACGAGCATTTGTAGAGATGGGCCGTTCCATCCCCCTATGCTATTTGCGAAGGTAAAGACAATTTTGTAGAAAATTATGTAAACAATAACCCAGGATACTTTGCCAAGAAATTCGAGGAAGAAAGAAGTTCTAAAAATTGTGAGGTTTCTGAACCTTATCTTAAGTTGAGTAAGAATGAACTTAAGCTCCTTCATAAGTTATCCTCCAAAGGCTTCATATCGTTTTAATCCCTTAGTCCAGAGTATTTGAACGAGAAGTCCAAAGAATAGGATGTAAGAAATGCAAATAATTAGTTCCTGCGCAACGTTGTTTAGTGCCCCTATGAAAGCTTTTGCAGGGGTGAAGTAGATATATTTAAAAGGCAAATATTGAAGCAATTTTGGAAGCAAGTCCACGGGGATAATTGCACCGCCTAAGAGTCCGAGGGTCATCCCGTAAATCTCGTAGACCCCGAAAGGATCACCCACAAAGAAAGCGGTAAGGGATAGAGATAACCCAAGAAGAAGACTGAGGATGTAACCGAGGGACAAAAAGAGAAAGCCTAAAAGAATGTTTTCAGGAGTGGGAACTATAAAGTAATTTTTGAGAAAGAGGATTACTGGAACCGCTGAGATGATGAAAAAGGTAGCCCATGTGATTGTTCCTCCTGTTGTAAGTGCTATCCAGGATTTCAAAAAATTTACGGGTTTTGAGAGGAAATGAATAATAACACCAGATTTGATTTGCTCAACTAATTCGTAGGAACCGGTCGAAGGCATTGTTGAATAGGTTAAAAGAACCCAGAAGTAGTATGTAAAGAGCTGCTTAAAATTGTAGTTACCGAGTTGAAAGTTTCCTGTATAAAGCAGTTTGAAGAAAAAGAAATACCCAAGGAGGGGCAAGAAAAACATCGTAGTCTGGAGTATTACGTTTGCCCTCCATCTAAATAGTTCTTTTATGCTCACAACAGCAAAGGAAAGGTATTTTTTCATAAACTACCCTCTGTGTATATTTTTCTTATAAGCGACTCCAAGGGTGGGTCTTCGATTTGGACATCTTCTACTCCCTCCAGATTGTTAAGGGTTTGAATAATTTCTGGTATCTTGCTTCGAGGCACTTCTGCTACTAAGCATTCATCTTCATACTCGAATCCAGACAATTGGATTTTTTGATAGGGATTGCTAATCCTTACTCTTATCTGTTTTGTGTCCCCCATGGATTCCTTAATTTTTCCTTTGTCTCCGTCGTAAATTATTCTTCCCTTATTTATAATGACAACCCTCTTTCCAAGCTCTTCTAAATCCCTTATGTAGTGGCTTGTTATAAGAACCGTGGCACCTGTTTCTCTATTGTAGGCCTTTATAAAATCCCATAGATTTTTCTGGGATAACAGGTCAAGTCCAATGGTGGGTTCATCAAGAAAAATATATTCTGGATAGTGAAGGATAGCTCCGATGAGTTCCACCTTTGTTCTTTCGCCGAGGGATAATTTTCTGAGAGGCTTGTTTATGATTTCTTCCGCTTCCAGAAGTTCGGTTAATTTTTTTATTCTCTTTTTGAAAGTATTTCTATCAATTCCGTAGATTTCCCTTATCAGTTCGTATCCCTCCCGGGGTTCAATATCCCAGATTATGGTAGATAGAAATCCTCTTTGCCCTGTGAAAAGGGCTATCTTTTCGAGCAACTTTTTATCTCTTCTGTATGGGATGAACCCATCGATCGTTACAGAGCCTGAGTCAGGATAGAGCACGCCAGAAAGGATTTTTACAAAGGTCGTTTTTCCGGCCCCATTGGGTCCAATTAAACCAACCATTTCGCCCTTAGATATTGAAAGGTTGATCCCATCAAGGGCTATTACTTTTTCGTATTTTCTACTTAAAAGAGATTTAATCGAACCCCAGAGGCCGGCTTGAACCTGTTCAATTTTGAAACTTTTCTTTAAATTGTAAACTTGTATTCCTTGCATCGATACCTCCTTGGAAGCATTATGGAGAACGGAAGGCAGAGTTTTTTAAGCTTTTAGTCTCATGACACAACCTCGATGGCTGAAATATTACTACAGAGTTTACGTAATGTCAACCCCGTATTTGTGTCAAAATTTTAGCTCAGGTACATGAAAAAGTTTAAGGTGGCCAATAGAGTTGAAGCTAAATTGTAAAAATGTAGGGCTTTTTTGGATGTTGCTTGCATATTTTTTAAATGTGATGTGAATTTTTTCTGTGTTGCGAAGTATTCGAGGGTTTGCAACCATGAGGACAACGGGCATATTGGTCAAAACCCCCTGCTTTAGTTTTTAGATACGCGTTTTTGTCTTTAAAATTTTAAAATGAATCTTACAGCTTTTATCTTTTTTGTTACGTACCTTCTTATCCTGGTTTTCAGAAGGTACCAGCTATTGGTAGTGTGGACAGGGGTTTTGACGCTTCTACTTTTAAGACTGGTTCCACTTAAATACGCACTATCTTCAATAAATCCAAATGTCCTGGCGATTTTTATCGCTACAAGCCTCATTACTGCGTTGCTTTATGAAGTTGGGTTTATAGACTATGTAGCCACCCATACCATTAATTTAATTGCGAGAAAGACGAAAGACCCTCTTAAGCTCAGGCTCTTTGTAATGCTTGCCCTTGTTGCCGTTGCTGGCATCATTTCAAGCTTTATGGAAAATGTTGCAACGATTATGCTTCTTTATCCTGTCGGTCTTGAAGTTAGCAGGAAACTCAAGGTTAATCCCTCTTATCTTCTGATTGGCATGTCAGTAGCTACGAACCTTGAGGGGTCTGCAACGCTAATAGGGGATTCCCCTTCCATCCTCACTGCGCTCTTTGCTAATATGGACTTCTTTGACTTTTTCTTTTTAAAGGCAATGAAGTATAGACCTTCACTATTTTTTGCAGTCCAATTGGGATTTGCCTTTGGACTTTTTGTCTTATACCTTATTTTTAAGGGTAACCTTAAAGGAGTTAAACACAGTGAAGTCAGGGAGGTAGTTAGGGAAAAACGTCTAAGGTCACGAACACCAATCTTTATCTTTGCAGGATACGTCTTAACTTTGGTTTTTAGCTCTTTCATTGAAAATAAGCCCGCCAATTATATTGTTTATATATGCGGATTCTTCATTGTAGTGTCTGTGGTGTGGACTCTTGCGTTTTTCAACAGAAGGGTAGAAGAGGAGATAGACCTCTTAAAACATATTGATTTCCAGACCTTCTTTTTCCTGATTGCAATCTTTATTCTTGTTGGTTCTTTGAGTTACAGTGGGTTTATAAACAGCCTTGCTAATTGGTTCATCGCAATTTCAAAGCGCTTAGGTTCAAATCCGGTACTTGTTGGATATATTTTGATTGTTGCAGTTTCAATGGTTGTTTCTGCCTTTGTAGATAATATACCTTATACGATGGCTATGCTTCCCGTTGCAAAATTAATGGCGGACTCTTTGGGAGTAAACATGTATCTATTTATTTTTGGAATGCTACTTGGCACTACCATAGGCGGTAATATAACGCCTATCGGTTCCCTTTCTAACGTTACTGTACTTGGGGTACTGAAGAGAAATAATTTTGACCATAGCTTCTGGACCTTTGCTAAAATAGGCCTGCCCTTTACCCTTGTTACCTTAGCTGTTAGTAGTGGGTTTGTTTATTTGATTTATCGGTAAAAAAGAAGGGGCGGGAGCTACCCGCCCCTTTTCGTTCTTAGTCTTCTTTGTCCGCTTTCTTGATTTCGAATTCGTTTCCAGCGGCGTCAATTAGTATGGTGTCGCCCTCCTTAAATTCGTTTTTCAAAAGCATACTGGAGAGCCTGTTTTCAATTTCTTTCTGTATAAGTCTCTTTAAAGGCCTTGCACCCATGGTGGCATCGAATCCCTTCCTTGCAATGAGAGCTCTGGCAGCGTCACTGAGTCTTAATTTAATATTCCTTTCTGCCAGTCTCTTTCTAAGGTTGTCGATGAGAATATCCACGATTGAAAGTATCTGATCCCATTTTAATGGATGGAAGACCACGATTTCGTCAATTCTGTTGAGAAATTCTGGTCTAAAGTATCTGTGTACGCTTTCAAGCACCAGTTCCTTAGCTTTATTAAAGTCTTCTTCAAACTCCTTCTCCAGTTGTTCTCTTTCTTTTTTGAGCCTTTCTAATTCCTTTTTGTAATACTCTTCATCTATGAGGTTTTCCTTCTTCTTTTCTTCGAGGGCCTGCATTTCAGAGAGGATTTTTTCATATCTTGAGTTGAACTTAGAGGAAACTTCCCTAAGGTATTCGCTTCCAATGTTGGAAGTCATTATTATTACAGTATTTCTGAAGGATACGGTTCTACCCTGAGAGTCTGTAAGGCGACCGTCATCAAATACCTGCAAGAAGAGGTCAAATACCCTTGGATGAGCCTTTTCGATTTCGTCAAGGAGAATCACAGAATAGGGTTTTCTTCTAACTGCTTCAGTGAGTTTGCCACCCTCTTCATATCCTACATAGCCCGGAGGAGCACCTATGAGTTTCGCAATGGAGTGTTCTTCTTTGAATTCTGACATATCAAGTCTTATCAGTGCATCCTCGTTTCCAAAGAGAAATTCCGCGAGGGTTTTAGCAAGTTCTGTCTTTCCAACGCCAGTGGGTCCGAGGAAGAGGAAGGTTCCAAGAGGTCTTCTTGGATCGGATATTCCAGCTCTTGCTCTCCTTATGGACTCTGATACTGCTGCTATAGCTTCATCCTGTGCTACTACTCTTCTGTGGAGATAGCTTTCCATGTTTAACAGTTTGTCTTTTTCTTCTTCCATCATCTTGGATACAGGTATGCCTGTCCAACGAGAAATTACTTCTGCCACATCTTCCTGAGTAACGACGGGTTTTTCTGTTTCCTTTTGTTGAGACTTAGCCTTCTGGAGTTCCTTTTTCAGTTTCTTCAATTCGTCTATAACCTTTTCCCATTCTTCTATTTTCCCTTCTTTATCTAGTTTTTCGGCCTTCTCTTCAAGTTCTTTTATTTTGGCCTCCAGAGAGTCAATCTTGCTTTTATCAGCAGTTTCAGCCTTAGATTTAATTGACTTTCTGGCACAGGCTTGGTCGAGGGCATCTATGGCTTTGTCAGGAAGATGTCTATCCTGCACGTATCTGTGAGAAAGTTTTACAGCAGCCTCTATGGCTTCGTCGGAAATTTGGACCCGATGGTGCTCTTCATATTTCGGTTTTAGACCTTTCAGAATTTGGATAGTACTCTCAATATCGGGTTCTTCAACCCAGATGGGCTGGAATCGTCTTTCAAGGGCTGGGTCTTTTTCAATGTATTTTCTATACTCTTCAGGAGTTGTCGCACCAATAACCTGGAACTCTCCACGGGCGAGAGCAGGCTTTAGAATATTTCCTGCGTCCATTGCTCCTTCTGCTCTTCCTGCACCAACGATATTGTGGATTTCGTCAATGAACAATATTACGTTCCCCACCTCTTTTACACCGTTTATTACATTCTTAAGCCTTTCTTCGAAGTCGCCTCTGTACCTTGTTCCTGCAAGAAGCCCAGCCATATCAAGTTGTAAAATTCTCTTGTTTTTGAGCTGTTCCGGGACCTCACCCTTTACGATTTTTTGAGCAAGCCCCTCAACAATGGCAGTTTTTCCAACTCCTGCTTTACCTACTAAGACAGGGTTGTTTTTCTGCCTTCTGGAAAGGACTTCTATCATTTGCTCGATTTCCTGCTCCCTTCCAATAACAGGATCGAGTTTTCCTTCCTTCGCAAGTTTGGTCAAATCGACCGTGTATTTTTCAAGGTCTGGTTTTTCAATTTCACTCAATTCACTTTTAACATCCTTCATATTTTCCCTCCTAATATTTTGTAGTGATTGTAGCAGTTGTGAGAGATAAAATCCTCCCACACTGGAAGTGTTGTTTTTAAGAGCATCGATGATGCCGGAAACGGTGATTTCGCCTTCTCTTTCCGCATCTTTGAGAATCTTTTCGAGATAAAGGGAATTTTTGACTTCTTCAGCTTTTCCAGTGATATCGTATTTAACCCTGTAAATGATTCTGCGGGAGTCGATTCCATTGTGGTAGAGGTCTATAAGGGTGGAGAGCATTCTATCTTCCATATCTGCAAGGTCGTATATGACTTTATTTGTGGAATCTTCATCTAAGGAATGTTGTCTGCAGACTTCGCGTACTTTATTGACAAAAGACCTTGGTACCCGGATCGTCTCTTCGCGCATTACCCAATTTCCTGTGGATTCTGAAGGGAAGAATTCTTCAAATATGTCTGAGAATAGATCTTCAAAGAGTGAGAATGTTCTTGATCTTGTAGGTACCCATCTTCTTACCCTTACTGTAGCAAAATCCCTTTCCCTTTCGCCTTTGGCCTCTTTTTCCAGTTGGGTGGTGAGGTGATCGAGGAAGGCTTCGACTATTGATTTGCTAAATGTTGCTCCATGTCTTTCTGTTAATTCTTCTTTTTTCGTAATAAGCGCCTCTTTGAAGGAGTCGGTAATTTTTGAGATCTGATTCTGTAGATTGGAGATAATCTTTTCGATCTCCCTTTCGGCAGCATCAGGATTTACCTCATGTTCTAAGAGCCATTTTCTAAAGGGATTGTCTTCTTTAACTTTAAACAGCGCGAGCAGAAGGTGATCCGTGTCGACTACGAAGTCTTTCCGTTCCTCCGCTAACGCTTTTGCAAAATTTAAAATTTCTTTTACCCTTTTGTTTTCCATTTCAACCTCCTACGAGTGTTTTTTGAAATTATAGTAAATTGGTATGAATTGTAAAGGGTTCATGAGTACGAATTTAGTATGATGATAGATCACTTTTGCGGGCATTTAACAATAACGGTTGGTTATAGACCCAAAGAATTTGGATTTACTTTTTAAAAGATGAGCTCGATATGCCACTAATATGACGTTTCAAACGTTCCTAAAGGTTATTAGTGTGACCTATGTAGAATTTACCTGTGGATAGGCTTTGGATGAGGTAGACGAAGAACGGCATAAAAAAAGAAACACGGGGCCGACGAGATTTGAACTCGCGACCTTCCCCCGTGACGGGGGACGTTCTAAACCAGGCTGAACTATGTCAAGATTTCTTTGAGCACTTCTTCTCGCTTTAAGCGTTTAAGCTTACGCTCGAAGCCCATAGCTTCTACACGGGTTTGGAATGTTTTGAAGCCTATAAGCTTCCAGGGGCCTTTGTTTTTGGTGTACTTTGATCTACCTTCGTTATGGCGTCTAAGGCGGTCTTCAAGGTTATTAGTATGACCTATGTAGAATTTACCTGTGGATAGGCTTTGGATGAGGTAGACGAAGAACGGCATAAAAAAAGAAACACGGGGCCGACGAGATTTGAACTCGCGACCTCCGGCGTGACAGGCCGGCGTTCTAAACCAGGCTGAACTACGGCCCCGTGTTTAAGTAATATAATTATAATACACCCACTTTGGATTTTCAACTTTTGCAATTTTTTAGGAGACAGTTTATTGTGTTAATGAGTAGTAGATATGAAACCAAATTGTGGCTTTTACGTCTTTTTCCCTTTAAAATTATTACACTACTGGGGCGTCGTCCAACTGGCAGGACACAGGATTTTGGATCCTGCAATCGTGGTTCGAATCCACGCGCCCCAGTAAATTTTTTGTCGGATGAAATCATTTTATTGCCCCCTAAATAGCTAAAACTTTAAGATGATCTCTAATAGTTCGAATTTATAATAGTTTCATCCTCTCGTGATCGCCACCCACTACAAGTCTGTTTCCTGGCCTAAGTGCGCGAGATAAGTAAATTGTTGACTATTCATTTGTTATATGTTAATATTTACATATGCGCAAATATGCAGACATATTAAAAATACTCGGTGATCCAAAGAGGCTTAAGCTGTTCACCATTCTCGTCAAAAGTGGCGAGAGGTTTTATGTTTGTGAACTTGCTGATGCTATCGAAGATACCCATTACAATACTTCAAGAAACCTAAACGAGCTTCGGAAAGTTGGACTTGTGGAAGAGCAAAAGGTTGGGCGAGGTGTAATGTACTTCATTCCAGAATTAACGGACCCGTTTATAAAGGCTCTAATTGATTTAGTTAAAGGCATTCCGGATGAACTTATTTCTCGGGAAGTAGAGCTTTTGAAAAAGAGAGTATCCTTCCGCGGAGAAAATCAAACGTGTGTTTTTAAAATTGATCATGATTGGAAGTCAAAAAATTTAGAGGATAAGGAGGAGAAATTATGAGCCAAGGAAGTAAGCTGGATCCTAAATTTGCTACCTGGAAAGGCGTTCCAAGGGAGGAAATTGAATGGTTTCCAACGATTGACCATGAGAAATGTGTTGGATGTGGAATGTGCGTTGTGTCTTGTGGAAGAAATGTTTTTGATTACGATCCCGTAAGAAGAAAGGCTATTGTTGCAAGACCATTAAATTGCATGGTGGGTTGTACTTCTTGTGAAGTATGGTGTATTTACGGTGCAATTTCTTTTCCTGATAAAAATATCGTTAAGGAAATCATCAGGAAAAGGCAGGTACTGGTTAGGGTGAAAAAAGAGCTTGAAGAAAAGCTTGGAAAAAATAGTTAAGGAGGGGAAAATGGATGTAGAAGAAAAGAAGTGGAACCTCTTACCAGGATGCCACAAAGAGGCAGAGAATTTGGACATAATTTTCGCCTGTGATGGGGCAGCCAGTGTCGGACAAGTTGCAAACTATGTCGCCATTGATCTTACCAACAGAAACATAGGTGCGAGGATGTGCTGCACTGCAGCCATAGGGGCAGGTTCTGAGACCCACATCAATATTGCAAAACGGGCAAAGAGGGTTATCGTGATCAATGGATGCGCTTCAAGGTGCGTTTCCATAATCTTTGAGAAACTCGGGATAAAGGTTGACTTTGAATTTGTTATTCAAGATTTGGGTGTGAAGAAGATACCCACTCTGGATATTGATGATGAAGAAGCTAAAAGAATTGCGGACGAGATTGCAGAAAAGGTTGGATACGGAGATAACGGGAATTTGACCAGGTAAAAGTTAGTTTTTTATAGAAATCGAGGTGAGAAATTTATAACTAAAAAGGAGGAGGGTAAAGGAGTTTGTTTTAAAGCTTTTGGAAGGTGGTTTTTATGCGATAAATGATTATATTGCAAAATATACTATCATATGCCTTGTTCCTGCCTTTTTCCTTGCAGGAGCGATGGTAACCTTTATTAATAAAAATAAGGTATTGCAATATCTGGGTTCTACATCTAAAAAGCCCTTGCGTACATCCTTGCCATTGTTGGGAGTTTCCTAATTGCGGCATGTTCCTGTACCGTGATTCCCGTCGCAAGTGGACTTTATTTTGCGGGCGCGACTATTGGCGTTTCCTTTATTATTCTTTGGGTTGCCCCAGCTTCGAACGTACTTGCCCTCGCTTACACGGGGTCTATCCTTGGAGCGAAAATGGCTGGAGTTAGGGTACTTGCGGCTGTACTTGTGGCAGTAATAGTGGGGCTGATTATGGACCTTATCTTTGGAAGGGAAGTACGAGATTTTCCTCAGGCACCGAAGCACTTGGAAAGTGAGCCCATTGTGTCCTTTAAGCATCTGGTTTTGATGATTCTTGTGCTGTTGTCTCTCCTTATGCCTAATTACCTTGTCAGGACGGGAGCGTATATTTACAAGGTATTAGTGTTTCTGGGATTTGCATTGGTTAGTTGTGGTTTATTCAATTTTTAGCTTGAAGCACGAAGAGGTGAAAACTTGGCTTTCAGAGACCTGGTGGTTCGTAAAAATCATATTTCCGCTCATGCTCCTTGGCGTTTTTATTGTGGGTGTAGTTGGTGTTCTGTTACCTCAAGAACTGGTCACTAAACTTGTAGGAAAAAATGATATTGTTTCCTCTTTCTTTGCCACGATGTTTGGCTCCATTTCCTATTTCGCAACGATGACAGAGGCTCCTTTTGTAGATAAATTGATGAAACTTGGAATGGCAAAAGGACCAGCCCTCGCACTTTTGCTAACGGGCCCCGGTCTTTCTCTTCCAAACTGGATTGCCATTGCAAGGGTTTTTGGGTTGAAGAAGGCCTTAGTTTATGTCCCTTTAATAGTCATACTTGGGACGATATTAGGTGTTGTTTTCGGAAATTACATTTTATAAAAAGGAGGGAAAAGATGAGACAGATATTAATCCTTGGCTCAGGGTGTCCAAAATGTAAGGCTCTCGAAAAGGTTTTTAGAGATGCAGTAGCCCAACTTGGTGATCATTTTGAAGTGGTTCACATTTATGATCCCAGAGAGTTCGCTAAGTATGGGGTTATAATAACCCCGGCTGCGGTTATAGCGGTAAAGTAGTGGTAGCTGGAAGGGTACCAGGGCTCTCAGAAGCGGTTGAGATTCTTAAAGCTCACATTGGTTAGAGACTGATTTTTAAGTTTTCTGCTGGGGGGCAGGGCTTCGCCCTGCCCCCCCCAGAAATTTCTCATTGTAAATACTCAGATCTTTCTTTAAAATATAGCAGTGTTAAGGTTTTTTTTGCAAATTTTATTGACCTTTGAGACGGTAAAATTCAACCCCCTCAATGTTGGTGGTTTTGATTTTATTCCTTACAACGATATTGTTAATTTTCTTAGATGCAATTCTTTTGCGTCGGATTCTGTTATCGAACTTTATTACGGTCCTAAAAGGGCCAAATTAAACATCGAAAGGAAAAAGGCCTGGCTTGGAAAGGACACGATTCCCCTTGAGAATGTTTATATTGACAACAGCAATGTCTTCCTTGATGCAGAGACCTGGGCATATATTTTAACGTGGTTTTCCGAGGCCCAGACTTACTACTGGGATTATCAAAACAAGCGGTATATTGTCTCAAAGTACCCCCCGAGTGTTAAGAATTTTATTCTTGATGGTGATTCGTTAAGGATCGATTATAACAAAGACCTTTCTCCCTTAGTTTTTCAGAGCGGTGATACAGTGTACATTTTTATTAAAAGCGGCTTTTATAGCGGTTTGGCAAGCAAAAAGGTGTATGGGGATTTCGTTAAAATTGTTCGAATAAGGCACACCTCGGAAGGGGTTACCTTTCTTGTTACCTTAAATGATGGTGTTAAGTATTCCATCTCCAAAAGGCCCATGTCCTTAGTTTTGACTTTTCAGGGGACTCCGAGGGCGGAGGTTAGTCCCCCTCAGGCTCCTGCCCCTTCTGAAACACCACAGACCTTTCAGCCTGAAAAAGTGTATGAAAGAAAAATTAGAGTTGTAGTTGTGGACCCTGGACATGGGGGACATGACCCCGGGGCAGTGGCCAATGGAGTTAGAGAAAAAGATGTCGTTTTAGAGATTGCAAAGCTTGTGAAGAAGAAGTTAGAGAAGATTGGAATTAAGGCGGTTCTGACGAGAGATGGTGACTATTTTGTTACCTTAGGTGAGAGGGCTCGCATTGCTCAAAAGTATAAGGCAGATCTTTTCGTCTCGATTCACTGCAACTATGCGCCAGGAAGTAGTAGAGCCCGTGGAATTGAAACCTATTTCCTTTCTGAAGCAAGGACGGATTGGGAAAGGTCCGTCGCTGCTTTCGAAAACTCGGTAATTAAATACGAGGTGGGTAAGAAGGCTGATAATGGTGACATTTTGACTATGATTTTGGGTGATATGGCGCAGTATGAATTTTTGAAGGAATCACAGGACCTTGCTTATTTTGTCCAGGAGTCACTGGTGAATCTCGGTGAAAGTATTGATAGGGGAGTCAAACAAGCTGGATTTTATGTTTTACAGGGAGTTTATGCACCTTCAATACTTATTGAAACCGGTTTTTTAACCAATAGGGATGAGGCAAGAAAGTTAAGGGATTCCAGATATCAGGGAAAGATTGCGGATGCCATCGTTGACGGCATCATAAAATTCAAAATTGCCTATGAACGAAGCAATAAATGAAAAACCAATTGGGGTGTTTGATTCCGGTATTGGTGGTCTAACGGTAGTGAGAGAATTAAGAAGACTTTTACCGAGCGAAGATATCGTTTATCTTGGTGATTCCGCGAGGGTGCCTTACGGAAATAAATCTGCTGAGACTATAAAAAAGTTCGGATTTCAAGATGCGAGCTTTCTTGTTAAAATGGGCGTTAAGCTTATTGTTGTAGCGTGCAATACAGTCTCAAGTGTGGCATTGGAGTATTTAAGGGAGACCTTTAAAGATGTTCCGTTTTTTGGTGTCGTCGAGCCGGGTGTGAAGGTAGCGGTAGAAAAGTCAAAAATTAAAAAAGTCGGAGTAATTGGAACGATTGCCACAATAAAGAGTGAGGCTCATAAGAAACTTTTTCCATCAGGTTTTGAAGTTATTGGTAAACCCTGCCCTCTTTTTGTGCCTCTTGCTGAGGAAGGGATAATCTCTGGACCTATCGCAAAAAGTGTTGCTGAGTTTTATCTTGCAGAAATCAAGGAAAAAGTTGATACGGTTATACTTGGTTGTACCCATTATCCTGTTTTGAAGTCTACTATTAAAGAGGTTCTTGGAGACCAAATAGAGCTTGTTGACCCTGCTGAAGAAGTTGCGAAGGAGGTTTACAATTATTTAAAGCTCAATGCTCTTTTGAATAGAGCGGGTGGAAATTTGGATATTTATTTAACTGACATTCCACCCCACTATGAGAGTCTTATAAGTAGGTTTCTTGGTGAAAGGGCAAACAATATAAGAAAGGTTGACATTGAAAACCTTTAAGGAGGGATAATGGAGATAAGGGAAATCCAGGATTTGATTGAAAAGAATGAGATCAAGGTCGTTGACCTCTGGTTTCACTGCATCCTTGGCAGGTTAAGGCATGTCAGTATAGAACCTACGTACTTTTTGAAGGGGTTTACTAAAGGAATTGGGATTGATGGTTCCAGCGTACCCGGATACGCAGAAGTTCACAATTCAGACATGAGGTTAATCCCGGACCTGGATAGTGCTTTTCTTGACCCTGTGAGGGAAGGGGTTCTTGTAGTTTATTCAAACCTTTATTATTCCGATACCCATGAGCCTTATCCAATTTATCCACGGAATGTACTGCGTAAAACCCTTGAGCTCGTTAAAAAACTTGGTGTGGCTGAGGAAGTTTACATCTTGCCCGAGTTTGAATTTTATGTATTTAAGGAGGTTGATTTTGACGAAACAGGTTACTATGTCGAATTTGTGGAAGAAAAAAGGTTAAAATCAAGCTACCATATTGCTGAACCCTATGACGCCTTTTTTGAGCTAAGGACAGAGATAGTGCAGCGCCTCAAACAGGCAGGGATCAAGGTAAAATACCATCATCATGAGGTGGGGGGCTATGGTCAAAATGAGGTTGAGCTGACCTTCGGTAATGCCCTTAGGGTCTGTGATCAGGTCGAAACTACGAAGTTTGTGATTAAAAGCGTGGCAGAAAAGTATGGCTTTAAGGCTACCTTTATGCCCAAGCCTCTTTTCAATGAGGCAGGCAATGGTTTTCATTTTCATATGTATTTAGCTAAAAATGGTGAATCTATTTTCTATGGAAACGAGAAAAACCTCGGCCTAAGCGAAACAGCCCTTTATTTCATCGGCGGACTCTTAAAACATGCAAGGGCTGTAAGTGCCTTTGTTAACCCTTCTACGAATTCGTATAAGAGACTTTATTCAGGTTTTGAAGCACCTGTAGCAATTACCTACGCTTTAGCTAACAGGACTGCAGCGATTAGAATTCCAGGTTATGCAAAGGGTAAGGATGTGGACATTGAGTACAGGCCACCGGATGCAACAATGAATACTTATCTTGGCGTCGCTGCGATCATTCTTGCGGGTTTAGATGGAATCAAAAATAAAATTGACCCCGGTGAGCCCTTTGAAGGAAAAGTAGATATGGAATCCGTTAAATCAGGTAAGGTAAGGCTGCTTCCTTCTAACTTAAAGGAAGCCCTGGATTCCCTTAGAGAAGACCACGAATTTTTGACAGCGGATGGGGTTTTCACGGAAGACTTGATTAACAAGTGGATAGATTTGAAGATGGAAGAATACAACAGGGTTAATCTGTTACCTCATCCACAGGAATATGTGGATTATTTCTAAGGGAGTTGAAAGATGGAGATGCAGATAAAAAGAAAGGACCTTTTGGGTCTTGAGGACCTTACAAGGGAGGAGATTGAAATTATTTTGGATACTGCTAAATCTATGAGGGAAATCCTTGATAGGCCTATTAAGAAAGTTCCCACCTTAAAGGGGAAGACCGTTGTAAATATGTTTTTCGAACCGTCCACTAGAACTCAATCCTCCTTTGATCTCGCCGCCAAAAGACTTTCGGCGGATACTGTGAGTGTCTCGACAAAGGGTTCGGCGGTTCAGAAGGGCGAATCCCTTCTTGATACTCTTTTAAATATTGATGCAATGAAAGCCGATGCCTTTATCGTTCGTCACTGGGCCTCTGGTGCACCACACTTTTTGGCAAAGCATACAGAGGCTGCTGTTATTAACGCAGGCGACGGGACTCATGAACATCCTACCCAGGCACTTCTGGATATGCTTACAATGGAAGATAGGTTTGGAAAGATTGAAGGACTGAGGGTTTTAATTGTTGGCGACATTCTCCATTCGAGGGTGGCTCGGTCCAACATCTTTGGACTTAAAAAGATGGGGGCTCACGTAACCTTAGCTGGTCCACCTACCCTTTTACCCGAATATTTTAAGGAACTTGGTGTAGAAATATGCTATGATATCGATGAGGCAGTGAAGGATAAAGATGTTATCATGGCCTTGAGGATCCAGAAGGAGAGACTGGAGGAGGCCTATTTCCCTTCCATAAGGGAGTATCGAAAATATTTTGGAATTACGAGGGAGAGGCTAAAAAAGGCTAGCAAAAATGCTGTGATTATGCACCCTGGTCCTGTAAACTGGGGGGTCGAACTGGACTTTGACCTTATTCAAGAAAGAGAATCTCTAATTTTAGACCAGGTTACTAACGGTGTCGCTATAAGAATGGCAGTTTTGTACCTTTTTATACGAGGAGAAAAGGCCCATGAATAGAAAGCTTTTTAAAGGCGGAAACGTTGTCGATGTCTTAAGGCGGAAGGTATCAAAGGCGGATGTTTTAGTTGAAGAAGGTTTCATATTAGCCGTTGAACCATCGATTGAGGCTTCGGATGCGGAAGTAATAAATTGCGATGGACTTTTTATCGTACCTGGACTTATTGACATGCACGCCCACCTAAGGGAACCGGGTGAGGAGCATAAAGAAGATATAGGGACTGGAACTTCTGCTGCTATTCACGGTGGCTATGTTGCTGTAGTTTCTATGCCCAATACAAATCCTCCCTGCGATAACAGAAGCGTTGTCGAGTACATTCTAAGAAGGTCAAAGGAAGAGGACAAGGCCGAAGTTTTACCCTGTGGAACAATTACTAAGGGCAGGAAGGGTTTAGAGCTGGCAGAACTTTCAGATATGCACGAAGGCGGTGCCGTTGCCTTTTCCGATGATGGAAGCTGGGTTCAGCATAGCGGAGTAATGAGGAGGGCTCTTGAATACACTAAATTCTTCAATGGACTCATTATCTCCCACGCAGAGGATAGTACTCTAACTCATATGGGGCTTGCCAACGAGAGTGCATTAACCACAAAATTGGGCCTTCGTGGAATGCCTATTGCCGCTGAGACTATTGCCATTTTCAGGGATATTGAGCTTGCGCGGCTCACAGGAGGTAGATTGCATATTGCCCATGTCAGCTCAAAAGACAGCATAGAGCTTATAAAGAGAGCAAAGGAAGCAGATATAAAAGTTACTGCCGAAGTTACTCCACACCACCTTCTCTTTGATGAAAACAAGCTTGTTGATTACGATTCTAATTACAAGGTTAATCCTCCATTGAGGAGTGCAGAAGATAGGGAAGCCCTCCTTGATGCACTTAAAAAGGGGATTATTGATGTCATCGCCACCGACCATGCTCCACACGCCGATTTTGAAAAGATGGATGAGTTCAATGCGGCACCTTTTGGCATGATTTGGCTCGATTTTGCTTTCCCTGTTCTATATCAGAGCCTTGTGACTTCGGGGAAATTGGACCTTATCAAACTCGTTGAAAGCATGAGCTTAAAACCCGCAAAAATTCTTGGCTTGGAAAAACTTGGTGCTATAGAGAAAGGCTATAGGGCCTCTTTCTTTGCCTTTAATCCCGAAACTGAGATAAAGATTGATCGCGAATTCATTAAATCGAGGGCTTACAATACTCCTTTGTATAATTTTAAGGTTAAGGGTAAAATTGAATGGACGCTCAAAGATGGGAAAATATATAGACACTGAAAGGTATCATTTGATCGCAGAGGAAGTAATCAGGGCATCTAATGGACAAATTGTTGAGCTAATGATCGTTCACACAATTCAGGACAATGCCCGATTTATGGAAAGCACTATTACTCAGTATGGAAGGATCAATGATCTTAGACTTACGGTAAGGGTCAGGTTTGGAAATAAAAGCGGTGTGGCTACCACCAATTCCATTACAAAGGACGGAATTTTAGATGTTGTCAAGATGGCTGAACAAAGTGCTTTAAATGCAAAAGAGGACCCATTCTTACCAGACCCGGAAGAGAAGAAAGAATTGGAACATGAACAGATCGATCCCGCCGTTGCGGAAATGGGACCCGATGAAAAGTCCAGGTTTCTTGGGAAAATTTTTAGCGAGTTTTCTGAGGATTTTATATTCCATGGTACACTGAGATCGAGCTTAAATTACGTTGGCATTTTTAATAACTTGGGGCTTAAGTCTGATTTTTCTTATACTGCTTTAAATATGACAATGATTATAGAGGATGCGGAGGAAAAAGACACCTTCTGGCTACAGCATACAAGTCCTGACCTCGATTCTTTAAACTATGATAAATACTCTCAGAAAATAAGAGAGTTCCTGAAGATGAGGTATCCAAATGTGCATGTGAAACCAGGAAAGTACACGGTTATCCTTTCCCCTTACGCCCTTAAAGATGTTCTCGATTTCATGCAATATGTGGGTTTTTCTGCATCTGCCTTAGAGATGAGGATGTCTTTTTTAAAGGATATGGAAGGGGAGAAGGTATTTGCGGAAGCCTTTACCTTAGAAGATCGGCCCCTCAGAAAGGAGAACTTTTCGATGCCCTTTGATTTTGAAGGTGTAGAGAAGAAAAATCTTACAATTTTTGAAGATGGAGTTTTCAAAAGGTTCATTTACGATAAGAAGCTTGCTAAAAAATTGAAGAAGAAAACCACGGGTCATGCCATGGATCTAATAGATTCCTTTGCCTTTGCAGGGCACTTGGAAATGAAAGGTGGAGAAAAGAGTGTTCAGGAACTTATCGAAGAATCTCCTGACATTATTTATGTAACGAGATTGCATTATGTAAATGTCCTTGACCCCACAACCTTCACCCTAACGGGGATGACGAGGGATGGAACTTTCCGAGTAAGGCACGGGAGGCAATGGGCGAGGCTTCCTAATTTAAGATTTCACGTCAATTTTAAGGAACTTTTTAACAATATCACTGGAATCTCGAAAGAGAGGGAATATGTCGGGCAACCGGATTCCTACTCCTTTGATCTTCCTGTAGCCTATCTTTTACCGCATGTAAGATGTGAAGGCTTTAATGTAATAGGGTTCAGCACTGAAGAGGATTGATGCTAATACTCGTTCTTTTTTCCCAGATTTTTTCGGTTTATCCCTATGAAAGAGTAATGTTTTCACCCGATGCAATTGTGGAAAGAAGGGCGTTTCTTAGTCGTGATTATTTCTACCCCTGGGTTTCTTCAGGAATTGTCTTTTACCCGGCCGGGATCAGAAGTTTTTCCTTAGGCGCGAGATATAAATTTCTTGACTTCAGTGTTGGATTACTTTCTACGGGGGATATAAAGTCTTACGATGAATATGCACAGGAAATAGGAAGCTATAGTACAGGTATTTTGAGAGGTACTGCAGGATTTGAACTACCATTAGATTTTTTGAACGTTAAAGCTTCCTTGTCTGGTGTGAGGGCTTATGGACCTGATTTTTACGAGTCGAGGGTCTGGGTGGATCTTGATTTTTACAGAACACTCTTTGCCTTTGAAAATGTTGCTCTCGGTATGACATTATCTTATGAGCCATCCTTTGGTTTTTATTTATTTGGTCCATATCACTTCCTTGGCGGTGATTTTTACAAAAGGGATAACTATGAGTTCAAAGCGGGCTTTTATCGATCCTTTAAGTTTGCAAGTTTCCTGCTGGGGTTTTCTTATTTTGTGTCGGCAGGGGAAACAAGTTTTAAACCTTACTTTTCTTTTAAGGTGAGGCATAAAAATCTTTCCTTTTACTATTTTTACCGAGTAGAGAGGGAAATAACAGACATATTTGGTATTTCCCTTTGTTACGAATAATATGAAGAAAGGACCGGAAAGAATAATTGTCAAAAACCAAAAGGCTTATCACGATTATGAAATCCTTGAAACTTTTGAGGCAGGGATTGTTCTCAAAGGCAGCGAGGTGAAGTCTATTAAGGAAGGCAAAGTCTCGCTTAAAGAGGCTTATGCAGATATTATAGGTAACGAGGTTTATATCATCAACATGCATGTTACCCCTTATGAGAAGGATAAGGTCTCAAAGCTAAATCCAACGAGGCCGAGAAAGCTATTATTACATAGGTATGAGATAAAGAGGCTCATTGGCAAGATCAAGGAGAAAGGCCTCACTTTAATTCCCCTTATGATCATTGAGAAGCGGAACCTAATAAAGGTGGTTCTTGGACTTGGTCGAGGTAAGAAACTCTACGAAAAACGCGAAGAGATAAAGAAGAGGATAATCGAGAGGGAGATTCAGAGGGCGATGAAAAAGGAGTTTGATTATTGATATGGAACTGAAAATTTTTACCGGTACGCTTTCCAATGGATTACGAGTCGTGGTGAATGAGGATGATGAAAATACAATGGTGGCTGCTGCCTTGCTTTACGAAGCGGGAAGCAGAATGGAGCGGGAAGGAATAACTGGCATTTCGCATATTCTTGAACACATGATGTATAAGGGAACAGAAAAAATAGGGCCGGAGGAGTATTCGAAAAGAATTCAAAGGCTTGGTGGATACGATAATGCTTATACTTCCAAGGATTATACTGTTTATTATGTCTATTTGCCTCCTGGAACCCTCGGTGAATTCCTAAGTATGGAAGGGGATCGGATGGTTAATTTAAAACTTCGGGATTTCAAGGAGGAGATGGAAGTCATTAAAGATGAGAGAAGGTACTCTTCTGTGGACAATCCAATAGAATATTTCATGGAAGAGTTCTGGTGGAGGCTTTTCAAGGTTCATCCATATAGGTTTCCCGTAATAGGTCTTGAGGATGATTTGAACAGAATAAAAGAGGCTGACGTGATCGAATATTATAAAAAGTTTTATACTCCGGCCAATGCTATTCTTGCAGTGGCGGGTAAGGTGAAGTTTGAGGAAGTGATGGAATTGGCTGATAAATATTTTTCCAATATTAACAAAAATAGTAAGCCTGAACTTTCGGTACCCTTGGAACCTGAACAAAGGCAAAAGGTTGAATTTGAAGTGAAGAGAAAAAATTCAACTCCGGTGATTGCAATTGGCTTCAAAATAGTCCCCTTTGGAGATCCCTTGATTCCTGTATTTGATGTTTTAAGTGAGATGCTCGGTGGTGGGAAGTGGGGCATCCTTGTAAGAGAATTGGTCTACGATAAGAATGTTTTTGCCTCTCTAAGGTGTGAGACGAGTTATTTAAAAGACCATGGGGTTTTCGTTTTAGTGGGGGTGCCTTACCCGGGAGTGGATATCAAAAATGCCGAGTCAATTTTAGAAAACAAATTTTATGATGCTCTTCACCAACTGGGAGAAGATGACCTTAATACTGCCAAAAACAAACTGTTAACAGAGTACTACTTTGATCTCGAATCGGTCAGGGATTTGGTCTTTGATCTGGCAGAGTTTGAACTGATGGGTAAGATTGAAGATATTACAAAATATCCCGAAATTTTGAAAAGCGTGACCCTTGAAGATGTTAGAAAGGTTTTCGCCCAGTATTTTGGCGTGGAAAAGGAGACCGTGGGAGTGCTTAATGAAGAGTGAAGTCAAGTTTTTTGAGCTGAAAAACGGCATAAAAGTTCATTATGTAAGAAAGGATAAGCTTCCCATTTTTTATGCCAATGTCCTATTCAATAGAGGTTCTATTGACGAGCAGGACAAGAGAGGCATTCATAACTTTACTTTAAGACTCTTAGCCGAAGGTCCGGAGGGGAAGTCACCTGTTGAATTTTCGAAGGAACTTGAAAAGCTTGGCCTTAGAATAAAGACCCGCTCCGGGTATTCCTTTACCACCTTCGAGCTCGACGGATTATCGGATTTCTTTTTAGATGCCCTTATAAAGCTTGAAGAACTTATAAGAAAGCCTGCTTTCAGGGAAGAGGACTTTAAAAGGCTTAAGGATCAATACTTTACCGCGGTTAAGCTGGGATTTCAGGACCCTGAATTTGTTTCCTCTTACTTTTCCAATATGTTTTATTTTAAAGATGTTCCGCCACTCTCTGCTTTGCCCGATTTCGGGTTCGTAAGGGATGTCCTTGGTTTAACCCTCGAAGATGTCAAAAATTATTATACGAGTCTTTATGATAATTCCAATTTTTCCGTTGTTATTGTCTCGAACCTGGAAATTAGTGAATTTAAGGAAAAGATTGAAAATTTGAACCTTCCACTCGGTCAGAGATCGTCGAGTAGGTCTATTGAAGTTCCGGAGTTTAAATTCGATAAAGTTTTTATAGTGAATATGGACATTGAACAGGCCCATTTGAAAATCATAAATCCCGCAGTAAAGAGGAACGATCCGATTTATGGCGCCGTTAAGGTGGCAAACTTCATCTGGGGTGGTTCCGATTTCTCTTCGAGACTAATGAAAAGGGTGAGAGTTAAGGAAGGATTAAGTTATTCCGTAAATTCTGTGGTGAACTTCGGGATTCCGCTCAATGGTGATATTATTGCCCCTTATAGTGTTATTTCCTGCGAGACTGAGTTGAATAAGGCCAGAAAGGCCTTTGATGCAATTCTCGAAGAGAAGACCAAGGTTTTAAGAGATGGGTTTGAAAAAGAGGAATTGGAACACGCCATTCAATTTTTTAAGGGCAGTATTCCTCTTCTTGTTGAGAGTTATGCTCAACTCCTTTCGATGATTACGGAAGAAATTATTTACGGATTGCCCTATTTTCATTGGGAAGAGGAACTCAGAGCTATTGAGAAGCTAACTATCGATGAGGTTAACAAAGGGGCTCAAGTGTTGCTCAGCTTTGAAAGCCCCTTCGTTCTGATTGTGGGGAAGGCCAAAAAATTGAAGAATCAATTCAAGGATTTTGACATTGAAGTGATAGAGCCAGAAAAGTATTTGTGAAGTAGTTATTCCGTGGTGCCGGCTTTGTGATGATTTTTCCATTTTCCTATTAAAGATCAAAATATAAATTTGTTCCAATTTATCCTCTTGCAATTTAATTATTTTTCAGACCTTTAAGTTTTGTAAATTATGGGGCTTTTGCTTATTTTCTCTCCAGTTTTTCGAGCATCTTGCGTGCTTGTTCGAGATACTTATAATCCTCTCGGGTTTGAGGTTTCAAGTTGACCGCTTTCTTCAAAACTTCCTTTGCCTGCTCAGTTTTGTTTTGATACTTATAAACTCTGGCGAGCTCATATTGGTATTGTATCCTTCCCGGATTTAGTTCAATAGCCTTCTTAATGTACTTCTCAGCATCCTCAATAGTTCCCTGAGGAACCTCGCCAAAGAGAGTTTTTGCGAAGCTCCTCAGAACGGGGTTCAAAGTTGCTGCTTCAAAGTTGTATGAGCCCCAGATGAAGTTGGCAAGGTCATTGTTAGGGTTCAATTTCAAAGCCTTGTTAACGGCGTCTTTAATGATCATCGCATATTTTACCTTTTCTTTACCGCCCTTTGAAAGCGCAATCCTGCCGTTCACTGCAGCTAAATAAGTCCACCCCCAATCGCCCTCCGGGTTTACCTGAGTGGCCCTTTGAGCGAATTCAAGGGCTTTGTTAAAATAGGCTTCTCTCTCTTTTTCATTTTCAAGCCCTTCGCCAATGTTAAGATAAGCCATGGAGAGTCTCCACAGGACTTCGTAGTTTCCTTTATCCTTCTCGTATGCCATTTGATACTGTTTTAGCGCCTCCTCATATTTCAAGGCACTGAACAAGGAGTCACCCCTCTGGATCAAAGGATCTACCGCCATAATTAGCATTAATAAAGCAACCATTTTTAACCTCCTTTTGCAAAATTATAAAAGTTGATTGGTGAAGTTCAAATTTTTAGTGGATGTTTTTCCCTGTTTCCGATGAGCCCGCTCTCTATTTTGGCACTTTTTAATCTTTTTATGTTTGCGTTTATAATATTAAAAAGGTATTTAAATGGCGTCATTTAAGCGGGTTTACATTGATTCCCTTACTGGAGTGTATAATAGGGCTTTCCTCGACGAGAAAATTGCTGAAATACTCCAGAATGCAAGGGATGAAGGCAAGGCATTGTCAGTTGTAATGTTTGACATTGATTACTTCAAAAGAATCAATGATCTTTATGGTCACGCGGTAGGTGATCAAGTATTAAGAGAATTTGCAGAGTTTCTTAAAAATTCTTTAAGGGCAGGGGACATTCTCATACGCTACGGTGGAGATGAATTTCTTGCAATATTAAGTAATGTTAGTTATTCTGATGCCTTGAAGATTGTTGAGAGGATTCTGGAAAACTGCAAGAAGCAAGAGTTTGCAAAATTGAGAATCACTGTAAGTGCTGGTATATCCTCTTTTCCTAAACACGCAGATAATTGGGGGAGCCTTTTTGAACTTGTCGACAAGAGTCTTTACTTTGCTAAGAGGAATGGTAGAGATAGAGTTGGCGTCTTACAGAATGTCGGTCGGGTTATAATTCCTACCTATGATATTGTGGGCCGAATCAATGAGATCGAAAAGATTATAACTTTCTTAGAAGGCTCAAAAAAGGCTAAAGTCCTTCATATTATTGGAGAGATAGGGGTTGGAAAAACAAGGCTTGCAAAAGAAGTTTTGAACCATCCACAACTCAAATCCTACGATAGATTCGAGAGTCTTCTTTCACCTTCAACAAAATCCATAGTCTTTTATCCTGTTAGACAATTGGTAAAATATTTGGTACAAAAGAGTGATTCAATTCTGAAAGAGCTTCCTCCCAGTTTACTAAGTGAAATTTATAAGTTGAATCCTCCAGAGAATAGCGAACTGGGAGAGCTTTTTTATGTGGATAAATTTAAGTTATTTGAGGCCTTAAAGGAATTGCTTAAAGTTTATACCCAGAAGGTTTCCCCTCTTATAATTTTTATCGATGATGCTCACTGGATTGACGAATTTTCACTGGAATTATTAAGCTACATTTTTAGGTCTGATGACGCGGGAAATTTTGCAGTTATCTTCGCCTCTCGAATTGAGGAGACTAAGGAAGACCTTACTAAAAAGTTCTTTGGGTTTTTGCGTAGAGATTTTATGGAAATACGCCTTATGCCCCTTGGAAAGGAGGAGTTGAAGCAACTTACTGTAATGGTCTTTGGGCAAAATGTTCCTGATTTCTTTGTTGATTTTCTCTTCCTTAAGAGTGGTGGGAATCCCTATATTGCCTACGAGTTGATTGAATCGTTAACGAAATCCGGAGATGTTTACTGGAATGGCGAATCATGGGAATTTAAGAAGGATTTCGATTTTGATGTGCCTTCCACCCTTTTGGCGTTGACAGAAATGAAAATTGCTTCCTTAGGGGCGAAGGAGCTCAATGTTCTTGAATATATGGCGGTCTTTGGGAAACCTGTTGACCTTGATCTGCTCTCGGATTTTACGAGTTTGAGGTACGAAGAGCTTATACCCATTATGGAAAGATTGGAAAATTTAGGGTTTATATCAAGGGATTTCGCTGGATCGTACTATGTACCCGAGGGTGTTTTTGTGGAATGTCTTTGCAAAAAATTAAGTGAAAATCGTCGGGCTATAATCCATAGCAGGATCGCTGACGTGCTGAAAGAAATTAGTCCGGAATCCGTTGAAGAGATTGCCCAACATTATTATAAGGGTGGCAATTTTGACGATGCTTTTGAGTTTTTATTGAAAGCTGCAGAAAGGGCAATTAGTTACTATGCTTTAAAAAATGCCATAACTTATTATTCCTGGGCCCTTGGATGTCTCGAGAAAAAACGTAGGGTCGAAGAGAAGGATAAAAGAAAAGCAGAAATTTTAGTAAAACGCTCAAAACTTTATTCGGAGGTTGGCGATCGAAAGTCCGCATTTGTTGACGCTGAGGAGGCTTTAAATATCGCTCTAAATGCTAAGGATATGGAGCTTCAAGCTGAGGCGAGTATGCAAGTTGGTGTGAGTCTCCTCAATTTGGCACGATATTCTGAAGCCATCGAAAGACTACAACATGCAAGCAGTTTGTTTGAAAAATTAAGGGATTTCAAGGGTGTGGTGGAATGTGACCTTCATCTCGGTTCGATCTTTCAGGAACAATCCAAATACAAGTTAAGCCAATCTTATTACACAAGAGCCTTAGAGACGGCAAAGAGTATTAATGATGAGGACCTGATAATGAAGGCCGGTTATCAACTGGCGTCTCTTTTTGTGGACATGGGGAATCTCGATGATGCGGTTCCTTTACTGAATGAAGCATTAAAGATTTCAAAAAAATTGAAGGACAAGAAGTTTGAGCTAAAGATTTCTAATCAGTTGGGTATCCTGTATGTGGAAAAGGGTGATCTGGATAAAGGAATAAAGCTTTTGCAGGATTCTCTCGAATTATCAAGGCAACTTTACGATCTGAGGACAGAAGCTGTCATTAGCCATAATCTTGGGATCATTTTATTCAAGCACATGGGGAAAACGAAAGAAGCAGTTGAGTACTTAGAAAGGAGCCTGAATGTCTTTTACTTGATTGGTGATAGGGTATCGGAATGCATAGTGTTGAGCTCCTTGGGAACGATTTATAAGTCTATGGGCAAGTATTCTGCAGTTAAGGAGAGTTTTTCGAAGTCTCTCAAAATCGCAAAAAGGAAATTAAGGCTGAAAGGCTCGTTCTAACAGCGTCTTTTAATCTTGCCAATCTTTATTTGGATAATGGCAGATTGAGGAGTGCTTTTCCGAAGCTGCAATCCTCTTTGCGTCTCGCGAGGAAACTTGGTTTAAAGGACTTCGAAGCCAATATTCTGTTATCCTTCGGTGCATATTACTATTATATTGGGGATTTCAGAGAAGCGGAACGTTACTTGAAAGAGAGTGCCAAGGTGGCTAAAGAAATAGATCAATTAAACACTTTTGCTTTTGCCAATATTGCTTTAATGCGGGTTTACATGGATTCTGGTGACCTCATGAAGGCTTCGGAGTTGGCTGAGCAGGTTGAAAAAGTGGTGCAAAAACTTATGAATGAAGTCATTCAAATAGACTTTCAGCTATTGACTTTGGAATTGGATTTCTTGCTTGGCAAACCTGTTGGCTTGAAAAAGGTAAGCACGATTATTGAGAAGTGTAAGACCCTTGGACTCCAACCGAGACTCGCGGACGCCTTAGTACTGGCAGGAAGGATCACGGCGAGAATGGAGGCCATAGAAAAGGCCCGTGAACATTTTGAGAAGGCAATAGCTATATTGAGGAAGATTGGTAATGTCTTTTATTTAGCGAGGGCTTATGCTTTGTATGCAGAAGTTTTGAGGTACGGTGGATTCAAAGAAGAGTCTTTATTAAACTACAAAAAGGCTTATGAAATATTCAAGAACTTGAAGACCGATGCCTGGACGAAGGTATTGTCAATTCCTCAACCTAAGTAGATTTCAGGGTTCCAATTCTTCTGGATAGGGGTAAAGATAGGCCTGCTTTTTAATATACTGGTCTTCGAATCTGATGGCGACCTCTCTTAAGATCTCTACAACAGTTGTGAGAGTTGTTTTTTCTGAAAGAAATCGGTTTAGAAGTCTTGATAAGAAGGCCTTTTCTCCTTTGCTTAGTTTATCAGAGAAATGACCAAGAATGTGGAGTATAGTATTGTAATGGGCTTTCTTAGAGGGTATCTTTTTGAGTGCCTGTTTAAAAAGGTTTTCGTAGGCCCTTTTTACTTCCAAGATGCCGAACCCTTTCCAGTTGGCGAGAATCTTACCCATTTCCTTGAGTTTTGACTGACTGTAGGTCAAAAGGAGATATTTGTATCTCGAGTGGAATTCAAGAAGGGCAGATATTTCCTCCTTTTGGAGAAAATTTTCTCTTAAGTCAGAGAGTGCGAAGATGCGCACCAAAAAGTTTCTACGGATATCAGGGTCTATTAAGCGTCCCTCATCTTCAATGGGTAGGTCGGGGAAACGTTCCATTGCCATCGTGGCGAATATACCGCTGGTTTTACCGATGATTCCTTTCCCGTCAAAATTGTGTAACTTGGCACTCTTTACTCCGCAACTGGGCGATTTTGACTTTAACAGAAAGCCGTCGATATTCTTGAGACTTTCTAAAAATTTTTGCGAGAACTCCACCATTGCATCTGTGTAATCTCGGTTCAACTTTAAGTCAACTACCCTTATGCGTCCTTCCTTTGTTCTGATCAGGTCTATAGGTGGCCTCGGCACCCCCAGTCCTATTTCTACTTCGGGACAGACGGGAATGTAGTTCACAAACTTTCCCAGTTTTTCAGCAAATTCGTCTCTTATAATACCACCATTGTACCTTACCGGTGAAATGTTTATGCACTTTGAAATTATTATGTTGGGTTTTGGGAAATTTTTAATTTCTTCCATCAGAAGGCCTTCTCGAGGATTTCCATAATTTCCCTTTCGCTGGCATCTTTCACGTTGAAGGACAAGGAGCCATCGCGAAGGGTGAGTTCCAAAACCCTTGGAAAATCTTCCCTTTTTGCCCCGGCTTTGCTCAAGGTGTTGGGTATTCCTGTTTTTTCTTCAAGAATTTTTTGTAGTTCTCTTATTTTTGCAACAAATCTTTTTGCCCTATCCCTTTCTGGTGTTTCTAAGTACTCCCTTTCACCGGCAAGGGGGAGTAGAAGTTCGGCGAGTTCCTCAGAGATCTTTTCAAAATTGTATTCAAGTACCCAGGGCAAAAAGATATTCATAGTGACCCCGTGATGGATATTCCACACTACCCCAGCGGAATGCCCAAGAGAATGAACAAGCCCCACCATTGAATTGGAAAAGGCAATGCCTGCGAAAAGGGAGGCGTTGGCAAGGGCAAGTCTTCCCTTGGAATCGCTGGGATTATCTAACACTTTCAAAAGATTTTCTGATATCAGTTTAATCGATAGCCAGGCAAAAACATCGGATACAGGATTCTTTTGTAGAGAGGTGTAGGCCTCGATGCTGTGGGTTAAGGCATCCATGGCTGTTGCTGCAGTGAGAAAAGGTGGTAGGGTTTTTGTCATTTTCACATCAAGTATGGCAACATTGGGAATGAGATGTTGAGATACGAAGAGCATCTTTATATCCCTTTCCCTGTCCTTGATAACAGCAACACAGGTAGCCTCAGAACCTGTTCCAGCTGTAGTGGGGATAACGATTAAAGGCCTCAATGGTTCTCTTATCACGTTTGCCCCCATAACCTCTCTAAGGTCATTGACCCGCAGAGATACTAAAAGGTTTGTCCCTTTCGCGGTGTCAATTACAGAACCTCCACCCACTGCAATGATTACGTCCCGATCGTTCTCAAGGTAAATCTTGGCAATTTTCTTTACCACGTTCAAGTCCGAATCCGGTGGTACTTCATCGAAAAGGATAAAATTTATTTGGTTCTCCTTTAAAACTTCCTCTACATGTTTGAAAATGCCAGCCTTTATGACACCCTTGTCAGTGATGAGCAGGGGCTTTGAAGTCTTTAAAAACTTCATCTCCCCGGGCAAATTGTCCAATGCATTTTCGCCCGAGAGAATTTTTACTGGGCTATAAAACTCAAAATATTGAGGTATTTTCATATTTGCCTCCTTAGCCTGTTACAAACCTTAAAATTAACAAAAATCTTCTCAAGGCAAGGGTCGAAAAATTCACATCCGGTAATCTCTTAATCACTTTTTTGGCGATGAAACGTGGGAAGAGGTAAAATTCAAGTCTCTCCACAATTCTTATAAACCACATCACATCCCCTATGTCCCCTTTAATGAGGATACGATTTTCTGCATAGGATCGAACGGTGGATTTCCGTGCGGTAAATACCTCGAAGGCGCTGTTTAAAGTTTTAAAGATAAAGAGGATGTCGGCGTTTTCACTGCATTTTGAAGAGGTTTTAATTTTTCCCCCTTTCCTTTCAATTAAAAGACAGGGACCGGAAGGTTCGACGAAGAATCCGAAACTGTTAGAGTTTTCGATTTTCTGCCAGTATTTTTCCACTTCGGGGTCTATTTTGTGCAAGATGGTAAAGACTCTACCGAGAAGCCAAAAGGTTATTTTTACGTAAATTCTCTTAATGTACTTCAATGCCAAGCCTCCTTAATTTTTCTGCATCAGGCACACCCTTTGAGTCATAACCCCTTTTCTCATAGTAGTCCATAAGCATCTCTTTTAAGGGAACGGGCTTTAATTCCTTTAAGAACCTTTCAGGTAAGGTATCCTGTTCAGGGCCCAGGCCCGCCTTCACATTAAGGTACCTTTCAAGAAGGTGAATTCTTTCACCCGCTTCTAAAAATTCCTTCCTGGTCAACCTGATGCCCGACGCCCCTTCAAAAAGGCCCTTATAGATGGATACATTAAGAAACTCCTTAGTAATTGATGTCAAATTCTCCATTAGAATTTTGATAAGTTTTGGAGGTGTCAGCTTTATAACAGGGTCTTCCAGCATATAGGCGAAGGTTGTAAATACGCAGATGGTTATGGAGTTAATAACGTTGAAAAGGTTCTCCATAAAGATTACCATTTCTGCCTTCCCCTTTGGTTTATGGGGGTCCATAAAGCCGAAGTAGGCTTCGACGGGGAATAGCGGTGCGGAGAGGTGGCATCCACCTCGGTTTGCCACTGCGTAGGATAGACCGTGCCCCACAGAATTTCTGGGGTCATAGGCTGCTAATTCCAGTCCTTTAACCTGAATGGCAAAATCCTTCCCGCCAAATTTTTCTGAGAGAAATTTGGAGCCTTCCCCTGCTAAGTTTGCCAGTTCGCCTTTCCTGTAAGCGATATCCTTTACAAATTCCTTTACCTTTTCTGCGTCTCCAAATTTTAGTCCCGATTTAACAATGCCCTTTTCCTCTGCCTCCATGAGATAACCAATGGTCACGGCCGTTGAAATGGTGTCTAAGCCGAGTTCATTGCAGATTTCGTTAATTTCAGCAGTTTTTCTAACATCGAAGATCATAAGATTTGGCCCAAAGAGAGCATTGGTTTCATATTCGGGAACGTGGACCCATCGGTCATCGAGCTTCATCTTATGTCCACAGGCGATGGTGCAGGCTGAGCATGGATTTGGCTTTAACTCGAAATTTTTCTCAATGTAAGGCCCAGAGTTGTTATAGACCTCTTCAGGTGCATCCAGTTGTGAAAAGTTTTTCACAGGTAAAATCTTTGCATCTTTGCTATACAGAATGTTGGTATTGGTGCCAAATCGAGAATAAAGCCGGGTGAAATAGTTTTCCTTTATTTTTTTCAGTGCGAGCTTTTTGTATTTATCCAATTTCTTCACATCTTCAGGAAGGATTTTTACCTCCTGGTGTTTAACCACGATGGCTTTAACTTTCTTAGAACCGAGGATTGCTCCAAAGCCCAGTCTGCCAAGGAATCTCTCGCCACTTCTTATACAGGCAAATTTAACCAAGTTTTCTCCAGCAGGTCCAATGACGAGGGTACCATCTTTGGGTTTTATCCCAAGGAGCTTCATTGTCTCCGATGTTGTTTTACCCCAAAGGTCTTCGGCTGGTTCGATTTTTACATTGCTACCGTCTATAAGGATCTTTACTGGCTTCTCAGCAGAGCCTTTTAGAATAAGCCCCATATAACCACAGGTTTTAAGGGAAATCCCGAAAGGGCCACCGCAACTGGAAGAGCCGAAGAGTCCCGTGAGGGGCGATCGGGAGACCGCATTGAATCTCCCCGAGAGTGGAGCCCCCGTGCCTGTAAGGGGTCCAGTCATGAAAATAATGGGGTTTTCTGGGGATAGGGGGTCGGGCATGGGGTCTTTCAGGATTTTATTTAGAAAGTAATAAGCAAGTCCTTTTCCTCCTAAGAATTTCATAATTGCATCTCTTGGGACTTCTTCTACTGTGACCTCGCCCTTTGTGAGGTCAAGGATGAGAACCTTGTAAGGGTTTTTGATGGCTTTTGATTCTTGCATAAAAGAAATTTAAAACGGTTTTTACGGAGGTTCAAAAAGGGCAGACCACTTGGGAAAACTCTCGATTTTTAAAAGGGAACTGGAAATAGTACAATTTTTTCGCCCTTAAAACTCTTGACAATTCTCAAAAGAGCCGATATAATAAGTAAAGCCTAAAATTGATAAGGAGGTGTTTATGTGGGTTTTGGTAGTCGTTGCCCTTCTAAGCTCAGGGGTAAAGAGTCAGGTAATTAAGGGCAACTTTGAATGGGTTGCCCCTAATAAGGAGGAAGTGGGTGCTCTTCTTGAAAAATCGCAGTCTCAGGTTCAAAGGGAACTTCGAAAGGCTGAAGTTTCTCCCATTGAGCTGAATTCCGCCGGGAAAGTTAGCTACTCAAAGGCTGGAGAGAAGGCAGATAGAGATACTTTGAAGATCGATACAGATAATACCACCATATACTATTGGGGCACATATACTTATAAGTACTTCTGGGCTCGTTATTACATTAAAAAACTAAGGCCATCCTACAGCCCAGCCGATTCCACCTTCATTTTAACCAGCGTTTCTTTACTGGTTTACAACCCGCAAAATGTTACCTGTACCCTGTGGGTTTATGACAAGTACATGGTTGAAAGGTATAAAAGAACCTTCAGTTTGACTCTAGGTCTCGGCTCTATTTGGTTTGAAGTGCCCGTTACTGTCTATTTACCGCTCTATGATACCTTTACTGTAGTTGTGTACCTACCCACTTCATTATCGGGTAGTACCTATTACAATCAGCCAACCCTTGATGCAACGACGCCTATAGATTCTTGTTCTGGTCGCCTCGATAAGACAACTTGGACCTGGTACTACATCACTAACTATGACCTTCGTATTCGTGCTATTGGGCATTTTGAGAGCATTCATGATGTTTCCGCTTGGGAGATGGTCTTCTGGACCCATCCCTATTGTATTGCAGAACAAGAAACATTGCAGTACAATGTTTATAACTTTGGCAACTTTGATGAGAGTTCTGTTCCTACAACGGTTGTGTTTGGAGATAGCAACTACAATGTAAGCCCGGCGGTCTCAAGGAAAAGTTATACACCCTTAACCTTAAGTTTCGTGCCTTTGAATGAGGGATTAATTTTAACCAAATTCTGGACTTCCCTCTCCAATGATTCTTTGAAAAGCAACGATACCTTCCCGGACTATTACCTTTATGTCTTCCCTAAGTACACCACTTACGGCCAGGAGTTCGATTTTATATCCAGCCTCTCTGGTGCTGGTTGGACAACCTTTGACCGCGATGGGGATGGCAAGACCTGGACGCTGTATACGGGCAGCAGTTACAGCCATTCTGGTTGGGATTATGCAGGGTGTGTTTATAATCCAAATGGGAACAATGATTGGCTAATATCACCACCTATAAATGTTCTCGATACTGCAAATAACTCAGTGGGGGCCTTTGCGAGGTCCATCTCTTCTAACTACCCTGAGAGTCTTGAGGTTTGGCTCCTTCGTTATCCCCATCCTGATAGCACAATTGTGAGGCTCTATGCGGGAAGATTGCCCGCAAACTACGTACGGCTTGCTACTTCCCTTGATGAATATCGTGGTCAGACGGTCTATTTGGCCTTTGTAGACAAAAGCGTAGATATGTTCTATCTCTTCGTAGATGACTACTTCGTAAGGCAGGTTCCCCTTCCTTCAAATGGGATTATAAAGGAAGAGTTTGAGGAAGGGCTTGTACCGCCTGGATGGTTTACGGATAACAATCTATGGGTTGGGGGCACCCCTCAGGCGGCGGGCGTTCCCGATAATGGAACGGGTAATATTTTCTACTTCCTCAGTAATTCGACTTCTGGTTTATCGGGTGCCCTACAGTCGCCTCGTTGCAAGAGGAATGTCACCAGCGGATTTATTTCTTACAGATTCAAGTATTACAACTACGATGGAAATGATTCTCTCCAGGTTTACTACAAGATCGACGATGGTGGCTGGACCCTTCACAAGACACTTTACACCACACCCCTTGGCTGGGATACCGTTATCGGTGGTCCTATTTATGTATCGAAGGATAAGGATGTCCATTATGTTCAGTTTGTGTTAGTTGCTTATGCCGATGGTGGCACTTCAAACATCGCCATTGATGACTTTGAGGCCTTTGACGGCGCTGTATTGGATGTTCCAGAGGTTGTAAAGCCTCAAGTTTTTGTTTCTACCTTTGGTAGGGATATAGTTTTGAAGGCATCGGGTATCAAGAAGGAAGTTCAGGTTGAGGTCTTTGATGTGGCGGGAAGGAGAACCTTTGTGGGGAGTCTAACGGGCAATTCAGAGACGAGGATTTCGAATTTGAGGAAGGGCGTGTACTTTGTGAGATTCTCTGGCGAGTTTAACGAGGTAAGGAAGGCAGTGGTCTGGTAAAAATGGACTGATTTTTTGAAGTAGGCGGGGCCCTTTAGGGCCCCGCCTATTTTTTTATCTCTATCTCGTGCAAGTTTAAACTTGCACTTGACAATTTATCCCCTTTATTTGATAATTTTACTCGTCAAAAAATTAACAAGGAGGTTGAATGGGAAGGATTCCTGAGAACACCTTAAGAAGGCTCACCCATTACCTGAGATGCATGCAGAGGCTTGCGGAACAGGGTAAAGATGAAATCCAATCAAAGGATTTGGCCTCTTATTGCAAGGTCTCTGATTCTTTAGTAAGGAGGGATCTTTCTTATTTTGGTGAATTCGGCAAAAGGGGGAAAGGGTACTCCATTTCCGTTCTTCTTCCAAGGATCAGAGAGATTGTGGGCCTCGACAAAGAAAGAAAAATTGCGGTAGTGGGGATTGGGAACATCGGAAGGGCCCTTTTAAATTATCCTTTTCACAAGTTCAATTTCAGGGTTGTTGCGGGCTTCGACATTAAGCCGGAGCTTATAGGAAAGGAGATCAACTCCATCCCAATTTACCACATCGATGAAATTAGTAGGATTGCAAAGGAAAAGGATATCTCCATTGCCATTGTTGCCGTTCCTGAGGAGGCGGGTGATGAGGTTAAGGAAAAGATCATCTCTGCAGGAATTAGGGGGATTTTGAGTTTTGTCCTGTTGAAGGGCCCATTCCCAAAGGATGTTTGGGTTAGATACATAGAGCTCCCATCGGAGCTGGAAATACTGAGCTTTTTCATGGAAAAAGGAGGCGTAATTTGAAGGCCTTATCGAGGTGGTTATATACAGCCATAATATTTTTGCTGGTCTGGATTGCCCTAACGGGGACAGTCCGGATCGATGAGCTGGCCACGGGGGTTATCGTTTCAGCCCTGCTGGCCCTTTTTACCTACCATCTCTTTACCACAGAGGGGTTAGCAAACTTAACTCCCAAGAAAATCTTTTGTGCCGTTATCTATTTCTTTCCTTTTCTCTTCTGGCAGATGATTAAGGCAAATCTCGATGTCGCTTACAGGGTTATTCATCCCAAGAGGCCCATAAATCCTGGGATCGTTAAGGTAAAGACGAAAATGAAGAGTGATCTTGGTAAACTCGTCGTAGCTAATTCTATAACTTTAACACCTGGAACCTTCACCATAATGGTGGATGGGGATGAGATGTACATTCACTGGATCGATGTGAAAACGGATGATGTTGAAAAGGCAAGTGAAATGATTCCGGGGGTGTTTGAGAAATGCTTGCTCAAGTTCATGGAGTAATCGTTTACATTTTTGTGGCTTTACTGGGGCTTGCAGTTCTTCTTTCAAGCCTTAGGTTCATCCTGGGACCAACGGCATCGGACAGGGTTGTGGCTACCGATATTTTGACTACCATTACAACCATCGTCCTTGTGTTTCTCTCCCTTGCCTTCGTTAGGTCTATCTATCTTGATGTGGCGCTTGTTTACGCCGTTCTATCCTTCATTGCGGTGGTTGCCATAGCAAGGTACTTAGAGGGGGGAATATGATCAGAATTATAATTGGGGAAGTCTTTCTCATAATTGGCGGAATTTTTGTCTTTCTGTCCTCTTTGGGACTCATTAGAATGCCCGACGTTTACAACAGAATGCAGACATCCACGAAGGCGGTAACCCTTGGTGCCATTTTCAGCATTATTGGGATTGGTATCATTGAACCTTCCTGGTTTGTCAAATGTTTACTCATTGTGCTCTTTTTACTCTTTACAAACCCGATTTCTGCCCATTCCATAGGTAGGGCATCTTACCTGAGGGGTGTTAAACTCTGGGAAAAGAGCGTGGTTGACAAGTTTGCAGATTATGTAAAGGAGAAGAGACATGAGTGAGGCGGTGATAATTTTGAGCATTGTTCTTGCAATCCTTGTTGTTGTGGCCACTTTTGTTTTGTGGCTTACAAAGGACCTTCTCATTGCCGTTCTCGCATCAGCGGTTATCAGCCTTGTTTCATCCATATTTTTCTTAATTTTGCAGGTTCCTGATGTTGCAATAACGGAGGCTTCTGTCGGAGCTGCATTAACTACAGGCTTTTTCCTCTTTGCAATGAAATATATCGGGAGGAACGAAGATGATTAGAAAGTTCCTTTACTTCTTGATTTTGTTAGCCTTTAGTTTCTTTATCTACGCAGTAATATCTGCCTATTTCCCCTTCGGTGAAAATACCCTTACGGGTGTTGCAAAATACTATGTGGATAATGGAGTCAAGGACCTCGGAGGGATCAACATTATTACCTCCATTGTTACCGTCTACAGAGGATTTGATACCCTCGGCGAGGTAACAGTCCTGTTTTTATCGGTAACGGCCCTCGCCTTCACCCTTTTGGGATTTAAGGTGGAGAGTAGGGTTTTACCTGATCTCACCTTGATAATGGAGACAGGCGGAAGGTATCTGGCACCCCTTATTATGTTGCTTGGAGCCTACATATTCCTCCATGGTCACCTTACACCAGGTGGTGGGTTCCCGGGCGGCGTAAATATTGCGACTGCCTTCCTACTCCTTCTTGTTACTCAAAGGAGTTATAAACTGAGGAAGATACACCTTACTGTTACCGAAGCCCTTGCAGGCTCTCTTTATGTCATCGTCGGCCTTGTGGGCCTTTACTATGTGAGGTCTTTTCTTGGGAATTTCTTGCAGACTGGAAAGCCTGGATACATTGTGAGTGCGGGAATTATCCCCATTATTTACCTTTTGATTGGATTTAAAGTGGGTAGTGAAATGACCGCTGCGCTTAAAAACCTCAAGGAGGGTGGGGATGAACATTGAGAGTTTGATTTTTTATGGGGTTCCTATTTACCTCATTTTTATGGGCATTCTCGTGGTTTTGACCACTAAAAATCTCTTCAAAATGCTTTTGGGCCTATCCCTTATGGACAGTGGTATCAACGTCCTTATTGTTGCCCTTGGTTATGTCAAAGGTGGAACAACCCCTATATTCTCTGAATATCCGAAAATTTACGAAAAGGTAGTCGACCCTGTACCCCCTGCCCTTGTACTAACAGCCATTGTGATCGGTCTTGCTTTTCTTGGCCTTGGTCTTTCCATTGCAATTAGAATCAAGGAAAAGTATGGAACTGTTAACGTAGAAAAACTAAAGGAGCTAAAATGGTAAACCCAATTTTAATCATCGCCTTTTTACTTCTCTTTGCCTTTTTGATGCCGTTACTGGCCCTTTTGCATAAGAGGCTTCCCAGCGTTGTCGCACTCTTACTGCCCGCTTTCAATCTCTATGTAGGGGTGACTTACTTTTTGAAGATGGAGTTCATTCCACTGATTATCAAGACAGGAGGTTTTAGGCCGCCCTTTGGGATTAACTTAGCCATCGATCACTTCTCCCTCTTTTTCTTGATCCTTGTCAATGTTGTAGCCCTGTTTATCGCCTTTTCCTACCTTCTCGAGGAACAGGATTACAAGTTCCATATGCTATTTCTTTTAAACCTTCTCGGTGCATCGGGCATTATCCTCACGGGCGATCTTTTCAACTCCTTCGTCTTTTTGGAGATTTTTGCCATTTCCGCCTACGCATTGGCGGCGTCGAAGAGGGAGAAGCATGCCCTTGAAGGTGCTGTCAAATACTTGGTTGTCGGCAGTATCGGCTCTTCTTTCTATCTCCTTGGGGTTTTCCTTCTTTATAAGGTAACGGGTTCTCTCAATATGGCCTTCATCGCTTCCAGTTTACAGGGAGAAAAGAGCGGGATTGTTTACCTTGCAGGAATGTTTATGCTTTTTGGTCTCTTTGTGGAAACGGAACTTTTCCCGCTTAATACTTGGGCTCCCGATGTTTATCAGGGTGCTTATAACCGGATTGCCGCTCAATTTTCATCCATCATATCTAAGGCTGCAATTTACCTTATGTTCCGAATCGTTTTCTTCCTTTTTGACGATCCACTGTTTTATAAACTCCTTATTGTGATGGGGATTATCACCTTCGTTATAGCCGAATTTAATGCCCTTGTTCAAAAGGACTTGAAGCGGATGTTAGGTTATTCATCCATTGGACAGATGGGGCTTGCGGTTCTTGCCTTTGCTCTTTACGGAATTACATCTCATCCTGAGGCCTTCTTTACCGCGTTGCTCCTTGTAGTAAATCATGCAATTAGCAAGGCAATGATTTTCACCAATTTAGAAAATATGCCAGAATATGCCCAGGTCGATACAGGCAAGGCAAATCCCTTCTCAAGCCTTATGTTTACCGTTGGTGCCCTTTCGGTGATGGGATTTCCCTTTACCCTTGGGTTCTGGGCGAAAATTGAGGTACTGGGAATTCTGCTCAGGTCAAATATTCTCTGGCTCTTCTTCTTGATACTGATCCTCTTTATGGTGGAAGCCTTCTACTACTTCAGGGTAATCAGCAACCTTATGAGAAGCGAAGTTGTTTCAGTAAAACTCAATCCCTTATTAACTGTATCCCTTGTAGTCTTTGCCCTTTTCCTTCTCTACCAGGGATTCTATCCGGTTCAAACTTTTATTTGGACAAATAAAGCCTTAAATGCCTTTCTCAACAAGGCGATTTATATTAGCACAATTACGGGAGGGTTGTAATGTATAACATAAGTTTGGCCCTTTTGTCCATTTTGCTCGGGGCTTTGGTTTTCTTTGGCACCCTTTCCCATAAAGCCTTAAGGATCGCTTCACTCGTTGTTGGAATCCTTTCAATATTGGCCTTTACCTTTCTATACCTCAAACCCGGCTCCTTAGAAATTGTTAAACTCGGCGTTTTTGCTATGTCCTTTAATTTGACAGAAGTTTCCCAGTTTTTCCTCTGGATCATTATTGCGTCCTTTGTCCTTTCCCTCTTTTCTCTTTTGCACGAAGAGAGAAGTGCCTTCTTCTACCTTTACTATTTCTTAGCCTTTGGGTTTGCTGCACTGACGGTTATGGCCAACGATCTCTTAACTCTTTATATGAATTTTGAGCTTATGTCCCTTTCCGTCTTTGCCATACTCCTTCTCGGAGTGAGGGGAAATACGAAGGAAATAGCCTTTAAGTATATGGTTTATTCCCTTGTTGGTGCCTATTTTTACTTGGGAGGACTTTTCCTTAAATTCAGATACTCGGGCAATATTGGTTTCGGACCCATTGTAGGGGCTTCGACCTTAACACAGATTGGTATCTTTGCGCTCCTTGCTCTTCCATTCCTCGTCAAAATTGCCACAATGCCTTTCCACAATTGGGCACCCGATGCCTACTATTCTGCCTCTGATTCCTTCACTGTTTTCTTCTCAGCGGGATTATCGAAGGTCGGTGTGTATGGACTCGCAATATTAATCCTTAAAACCTTTACTGAACTTTTCAAGAATAACATTTATCTCCCTGAAGTCATAGCCTGGATCGGTGGAATAACTGCCCTCCTTGGAGGGATTTATGCCTTTATGTCGGATGATGCCAAAAAGCTTCTCGCCTATTCCAGTATCAGCCAGCTGGGCTATGTTCTTGTTGGGCTTGGCCTTTTCACTCCCTATTCCTTTTCTGCAGGAATTTTCCACTCTGTCGCCCATTTCGTTTTTGAAGGGGTTTTGTTTGTCACAGTGGCTGCAGTGATTCACAGAGTGGGCACTTCCGATCTACGCAAGATGGGTGGACTTATAAAGAAGATGCCCATTTCCTTTATTGGCTTACTTTTTGGTATCATCGCCGGATCTGGAATTCCACCAACGGTAGGGTTCCCAGGCAAGTGGCTCCTCTATGAAGCCATCATAATGAAGGGTGACCTCTTCCTTGTGAGCCTCATCTTTTTTGCCTCGATAACGGCCTTCCTTTACTCCTATAAGCTCGTCCATTCCATTTTCCTTGGTAAACTTCATAAGGAGCATAGGAATGTAAAGGAAGCACCTTTGGGATACGTTATCGCAACTATCCTCTTCCTTGTGCCCCTCATTGTGTTCGGGGTCTTTCCTGGAGTCCTTTTTGAAAAAATCTACGCCTTTACAAAGCCTGTATTCAACCATGATGCCTTTTTCACCCTTGACAGCCTGAAGACTCAGATTGGTTTCGCAAAGATGACAGTGGCTGGCATTACCCTCGTATCCATGTTTGTGATCAGTTTTATCCTTTACCTTATTTCTGGGAGGTCTTACAGAGCGAAACAGGAAGATAATTACACGGCGGGTGAATGGGTCGATGAAGATTTCGCTTCCCACTATGCCCAGGAATTTTACGGCTTTATGAGGAAGGCTTTTGGAAAACTCCTGGATTTGAGCGCTGAGAAATTCTGGAATGGAGTTCTGTCGATTTTTAAGGCAGTTGCTGAGATGACAAGAAGGATCTACACGGGGGATGTTAGGGATTATGCCCTGTACCTTCTATTCTTTTTGATAGTTTTGGTATTTTTGGTGGGAGGTAGGCTATGAAGATTTTATTACTCCTTGGGTACTGGATTCTGGTGATCATTATGGGCCTTTTGTATATGGGAATTGCCCGTAAAGTAACGGCAAGGATCCAGAATCGTTATGGACCCCCTTTCTATCAAGCGTTCCTCGATGTTCTCAAGCTCTTTTCTAAGAGGGAAACCGCATCTCACGGTGTTATGCATTCCCTTGGACCTGTGATTGCCTTTGCAGGTATTTCTACCACCCTCCTTTTCCTTCCACTGGGAAAGGGCGCTCCCATTCTCCACTTTCAAGGGGATCTGTTTGTATTTCTCTATCTTATAGTTATTGGACCCCTTGGTATGGCCCTTGGAGCAGGCGAGTCTAACAACCCTAATGCAACCATTGGAATTGCAAGGGCTCTCTCCCTCATGCTGGGCTACGAAATTATTCTCTTTATGGCGACTTTACCCGTTTTTGTGCACTTTAAGACTGCTTCAATTTACGAAGTTATCCTTAAACAAGGTGCATTTCCCAATTGGGCGGGCATAAAATTTCCTCTCTCAATGTTGGGTGGCCTTATAGCATTGCAAGGACTCCTGGGTGAGAAACCCTTTGATCAGCCCATCGCACCCCATGAAATAGCCTCCGGTCCAATGGTGGAGTATGGCGGAAAATACCTTGGCCTTCTTCAACTCTGGCATGCAGTAGGTATAATTGTGGAGACTGGGTTATTCATCGATGTCTTCTTTGGTCCACAGAACATCCTGTGGTTCTTCTTAGGGACCTTTATTGCCTTTATGCTGGCAGTGGTAATTAATGCGGTTATGCCAAGGTTTAGAATTGAACAGGCCATTAGATTTTACTGGGGAGTTCCCCTTTTACTCGTTGTTCTTGGGATTCTTCAATATTACCTCTGGAGGTGAAAATGGGACTTTTTAAAATTTCTCAAGGAAGATCTTTGTGGATGGTACATTTCTGCACGGGATGCGGGGCGGTAGAGATGCCCCCAACGATGACCTCTCGATTTGATATGGAGAGGTTTGGTATTGCTCCGATGGCTACCCCCAGGCAGGCTGATGTTCTCCTCATTACGGGTTATCTTACTGTTAAAACGCTAAAAAGGGTAATTATGGTATACGAACAAATGCCAACTCCAAGATATGTGATAGGCTTTGGCTCCTGTACTGTTAATGGTGGAATTTACTGGGATTCCTACAATGTCATCAAGAATCTTGATCTTTACATTCCCGTTGACCTCTACATCTTTGGTTGTATGCCACGCCCTGAGTCTATCCTTGACGCTTTTCTTAAGTTGAGAAAGATGATTGAAGAGGGTAAGGCCAATAAGTGGAAAGATTACATTGAACGATACGACTGGTACAAGCAAAATCAGGCGAAGCTTTTTGATGTAAACAAATGGAGAGTACAAAAATGAAAATGGAAGAGAAAGTTGTTGAAGAATTGAAGAATATCCTGGGAAACCTCGGAGAAGTCTGGATTCAAAGGGAAAAGAGGGTTTATGCAAAGGTACCAAAGAACCTTGTCCTTCCCCTTTTGGCCTTTCTGAAAGATAAAGGTTTTCATCAGCTGACTGCCATTACCTGTGTGGATTGGCTCAAAAAAGGGAAATTTGAACTTATTTACAACCTTTTCAGTTTAAATTACGAAGGTGTTCATGTTTTCATCAAGACAGAGCTTGAGCGGGACAAAGAAACAATGTCATCGGCCATTGAAATTTATCCGATGGCCTTCGATTACGAGAGGGAAATCCACGAAATGTTTGGAATCGTCTTTGAAGGGCATCCAAGGCTTGATAATTTCATCCTTGAGGACTGGGATGGTCCACCTCCTATGAGGAAGGATTTTGATACTGCAAAGTATGTCGAAGAAAAGTACGGTGTGAAGGACTATACTGAGGAGTTATGGAAACGCAAGGAACAGCCCTACAGGGAGGAGAAAGATGAGTAGAGTGAGAGAGTTCGATTTTGAATATTTCATTGGACCTGCCCATCCGGGTGTCACCGGAAATATGAGTTACCATATCTGGGCAGAAGGGGATACCATTGTTCAGATAGAACCAAATTTAGGTTATCTTCATAGGGCTTTCGAAAAATTGATTGAGAGGAGGATGTGGCTTAAGAACTTCCCTTTGATTCCCAGAATTTGCGTGCCTGACCCCGATGTCAACGAAGTCCTTTATGCTATGGCGATTGAGAAACTTATGGGTATCGAGGCTCCTTTAAGGGCACAGTATTTAAGGGTGTTTATGTTAGAGATGTCGAGAATGGCTTCCTACCTCTTCTACTTCGGCGGCGTGGCAGGTGCCTTGGGGCTCTATACTTTACCCAACTGGTCAATTGGTGACAGGGACTATATTCTCGACCGTTTTGAGGAAATTTCTGGTCACAGGATTTACCACATTTACCAAACCATTGGAGGCGTGAGAAGGGATATCCCCGATCCGGGTTATAAGGACAGGGTAATGGAGCTTATGGATTACCTTGAGAAGAGACTAAAAGATTATGACAAAGTCTTCTTTGAGCATCCCATTTTCAAGAAAAGGGCAAAGGGAGTAGGGGTTGTCGATAAGGAAACCGCCCTTAAGTTTAGCGTTACCGGTCCCAATTTGAGGGCGGCTGGAGTACCTTATGATGTAAGGAAGGTAGAACCTTATCTTGTCTATGATAGGTTAGAGTTTAATGTTCCACAGGTATTTACTGATGGCGATGTCTATTCAAGGGTGATGCAGAGAAGGTTGGAGTTTGAAGAGTCAATAAAGATCGTGAGGCAAGTGATGGAGAATTTGCCAGAAGGTCCTGTAAACATAAAGCTCAGGAATCCTTTCGAGATCAGGGTGCCCGAGGGTGAAATCTATGTGAAGGTTGAATCATCGAAGGGTGAGTACGGATTTTACTTAGTATCGGATGGTGATGTTAAGCCTTACAGACTTCACGTAAGGGGACCAAGCTTTTCCCATGGATTGCAACTGGTAAGACACATCGGACCTGGAACAAACATTGCGGATATTTCACCCATTTTGTTCAGTCTTGATATTTGTCCACCAGATGCAGAGAGGTGAGCCATGAATATGAACTTCAAATTTTTAGATGCTTTGAAATTCCTTGTAAGGAAACCCCACACCGTGAGGGTTCCTTTTGAGAAGAAAGAACCCGCGAGACGGTACAGGGGAATTCACTCCAACGACTGGGAACTCTGCGTGGGGTGTGGAAATTGTGCGAAGATTTGCACCTGTCAGGCCATCGAAATGGTAGAGGTTCCTGGGTTACCGGAAAGGCCAGGTGATTCGGGATTAAGACCTAAGATCGATTATGGTAGATGTAGCTACTGCGGTCAGTGTGTTGATGTTTGTCCAACGGGTTCCCTTAAATTGACAAACTTTTACAATATTGTGACCCCAAATAAGGAAGAGTTTGTTATAATTCCTACGAAGGAGCTGGATACAGGGCCTGGGACTGGTTGGGAGATGGGCGAGTCTCATTTCCTCGATTTTGAAAGGGTTGAAATGCCCGAGAGGTCGGCTAATGAGAGAATCAAGGACTTTGACTGGATTCTTAAAGGATTTACCCCTGAAGAAGCCCATTTAGAGTCTGTTAGATGTCTCGGATGCGCCCTTTGCGTACAGGGCTGCCCTACAGGTATGTACATTCCCGAGTATATCAGAGAGATAAGGAGTGGAAACTATCGAAAGGCCCTCGAATGGATGAATATAAACAATCCTTTGGCCGAGGTTTGTGGTATCATTTGCACCCACAGATGTGAAAATGCCTGCGTATATTCGAAGAAAGGAGATCCTATTCAGATTAGATACCTTAAAGGTTTTGCAACCATGCAAATTGACGATTATGGCGCGGTTCTTGGATATGCCAAGGAGAAGGGAAGAGGTAAGGTGGCTGTTATTGGAGCGGGTCCCGCAGGCCTCTCTGCTGCCTACTATTTACGCAGGAACGGGGTAGATGTAACCATTTTCGAGGCAAAGGATAAGCCGGGTGGAATGTTGAGGTACGGAATCCCCCGTTATCGTTTACCGGAAAAGACCCTTGCCAAAGAAATTAAATTTATCATAGAACAGGGCGTAGAAATCAAGTACAATACCCACGTGGGTAAGGATGTTAAGTTTGAGGAACTATTCCATAATTATGATGCCGTTTTTCTCGGAGCTGGTTACCAGGTTGGGCAGAAGATGGGGATCAAGGGAGAGGACTTAGATGGAGTGATGGATGCTGTTACATTCCTGAGAAAGGTTAGTGAAGGTGAAAGAGTTTCTGTTGGTGAGAAGGTGCTTGTGATCGGTGGTGGAGATACAGCGATGGATTCATCGAGGACGGCGTTGAGACTCGGTGCTAAAGAAGTGATTATTTCTTATAGGAGAAGAGTTGAGGATATGCCCGCCTCCCATGAGGAGAGAGAGGAGGCCCTTGCAGAAGGTGTTAAATTCATGCCCCAAACGCTGCCAATAGAAATCGAAAGGAGAGGGAACAAACTGGTGGTAAAATACTGCGATTGTGAAATGGTCTATGAAGAGGGTGCAAAGCGGCCAAAACCCATTCCTATTTACGAAAAGACCTATGAAATGGAAGTGGATACCGTGATAATGGCCATTGGCCAGGGGCCCGATCTGAGTTTCTTGCCTGAAGATGTAAAAAGTAAACTCAGGTTCAACAGGGCTGGTAACAAGATACTGGTGAACGAGAATATGATGACCGATGTTCCCGGGTTATTCGCAGGAGGTGACCTTGTTACTAAGAGGGCGGATGCTATAAGTGCTATAGCAACAGGGAGGAAGGCAGCACTCGGGATTTTAAAATATCTTGAGGCAAAGAAGTAAACAAAGAGGGGGCGGGGCGTACGCCCCGCCC